>CBFGNA010000152.1:0-6107 GCA_965650045.1 uncultured Polaromonas sp. | reverse complement strand
GCCGGCAGGCCGGCCCCGGTCAGGGCCTGCTGCACCAGCGCGGCCAGCGCCTTGTTCGATTCGATGGCTTCGGAGCCGCCGCGCAAAATGCAGGCGTTGCCGCTCTTGATCGCCAGCGAGGCCGCTTCAATCGTCACATTGGGCCGGCTTTCATAAATCATGCCGAACACGCCGATGGGCACACGCATCTGGCCGACACGGATGCCGCTGGGCTGCTGCTTCATGCCGATGATCTCGCCGATCACGTCGGGCATGGCGGCGAGTTGTTCGCAGCCGAGCGCGACGGTTTCCAGGCTTTTGGCGTCCAGCTTGAGCCGGTCCAGCAGGGGGCCGGCCAGGCCGGCGGCCGCGGCGCGTTCAATATCGCGTGCATTGGCCGCCTGCAACGGCGCGGCCTGGCTGCGCAGCAAGCCGGCCAGGCTGGAAAGCGCTCTGCTTTTTGTAGCGGCTGACGCCCGCGCCATCAGGGCTGAGGCCACTTTTGCCTGCGAACCGAGAGCCTGCATCAGGTCCGTAAGCTCGCTGGGGGCAGCCAGGGCGTGGAGGGAGTCGGGCGCGTTCATGGCTTCATTTTCGCCTAAAAGTGAGGCCCCCATGCTCCGCCGCTGCGCGGGTCGCTGCCGCCGGGGGGTTCCGTTTGTCCTGAGCCTCTCGAAGGATGCGCCTGCAGGCCGGCAAAGCCGGGCCTGCGGCCCCTGCTGGATTGAAGAAGAAGAAGTCGCTCTAGGCGCGGCCTTTGGGCGTGCATTGTTCGCACACCATGCCGGCCAGCCGGTGCAGCGCCTGCCAGCCGTCCTGCGGCCAGTCGGGCTGTTTCAGGCCCTTGACGATGCCATCGACCTTGTGCGCGGCGTGCAGAAGGTTGGACAGCGTGGTGTCGCCGATCTGGGGCAATACCCGTTCGAACAGTTTTTCCTTGAGGCCCCAGACGCGGTTTTCGCGCAGTGCCATGGGCATGGGCCGGCCGGCCTGGAGCGCGTCTTTCACGCGTTTCATGCTGCGAATGTCTTCGGCCAGCGCCCAGTGCACCAGCACCTCGGACTCGCCTTCGGATTGCAGGCCATCAAGCATGCGCTGCACGCGCAGGGCCTGTCCGCCGAGCACGGCTTCGGACAGCTTGAACACGTCATAACGCGCGACGTTGAGGACGGCGTTTTCGACCTGCTCAAAGCTCAGCACGGCCGAGGCCGCATCGGCGCCGGCCGGGTACAGCAGGCCCAGCTTCTGGATTTCCTGGTGCGCGGCCAGCAGGTTGCCCTCGACACGGTCGGCAAAAAACTGCAGGGTGCGCTGGCCTTCCTCGCCGGCGGCCACCCGCTGGCCCTGGGCCTGCAGGCGCTGCGCAATCCAGGCCGGCAGGTTGCGCCTGTCGATGGGGTCGAACTTGACGGTGGTGCCGAAACTTTCCAGCGCGCCAAACCAGGCCCCCTTGGTGGTCATGCTGTCCAGGCGCGGCAGGATCACCAGGGTCAGCGTGCTGTCATCGCCCTGGGACCGCTCGGCAATCTGCTGCAGGGCAGCCGAGCCGTCCTTGCCGGGCTTGCCGCTGGGAATGCGGATCTCGATGATTTGTTTGTCGGCGAACAGGCTCAGCGAGCCGCCGCTGGCCAGCACCTCGCTCCAGTCGAAATGGGCGCCGGCCACCGTGTGCACCGTGCGCTCGGTGTAGCCCTGGCGTCGAGCATGCGCGCGCAAGGCATCGGCAAACTCCTGCACCAGCAGCGGCTCGTCGCCATGCAGGGTGTAGAGCGGCTTGAGGCCGCGCTGCAGGTGCTGGTCAAGCTGGTGGGGCGCGAGCTGCATGGGCGGTTTACAGCGTTTTCACTGCTGCCAGTCGCCTGAGCACCTGCTGCACTGCGTCGCTTTGCATGTCGCGGTAGAGCAGGGCTTCCTCGGTTTCCTTGGCCAGCACCGCGGACTCGTTGAAGGTGATGTCGCGGGTCAGCAGGATCTCGGTGGGCGGGATCAGGATCTTGCCCGCCAGGGTACGCAGCCGGAAGCTGAAACGTGTGCGCAGCTGGAACTCGCGCACCTGCCCGGCGGCATTGACGCCGACCACGACTTTTTCGCGCTGGTCCGTCACCACGTCAAAGATCACGTCGGCCTGCTCGATCAGGCGCGGATCGCGGATCACTTTCACCGTGCCACTGGCTTCGAGGTTGCGGTTGAGCTCGGTCCCCAGCGCCGAGCCTTCGCCGACGGTGTTGAACAGGGTCTTGAAGGCATAGTTGGGCGCCTTGCGCAGCGCAAAGCCGCAGGCGCTGAGCCCGGCAGACGCTGCGGTAGCCAGCAGGAAAACGCGACGTTGCATGAGGCTTCCCTTCAGATCTTCAGATGACGATGTTGACCAGGCGGCCCGGCACCACGATAACCTTTTTCACGGGCGCGCCGGCGGCCTGTTTCACAAAGGCCTCCGATGCCAGCGCCGCCGCCTCGATGGTGGCCTTGTCAGCGCCGGCCGGCACCGTGACCGCGCCGCGCAATTTGCCGTTGATCTGCAGCACCAGCTCGATCTCGTCCTGCACCAGCGCGCTGGGGTCCACCTCGGGCCAAGGAGCGTCGAGCAGGCCGCCCTGGTCTTTGGCAAAACCGAGCTCGTCCCACAAGGCGTGCGCCACGTGCGGCGTGGCCGGGTAGAGGCAGCGCAGCAGGATGCCCATGCCTTCACGCAGGGCAAACGCCGCGCCGGTCGAGGTCTGGCCCTTGAAGTCTTCCAGCGCGTTGAGCAGCTTCATCGCGCCCGACACCACGGTGTTGTACTGCATGCGCTGGTAGTCGTAGTCGATCTGCTTGAGCACGGTGTGGATGTCGCGGCGCAGTGCCTGCGTTTCCTTATCAAACTGGGCTCCAGTCCCCGTGGGATGGGCGTTAGCAGCTCCCAAATTCATAGCATCCAGCTTGACGCCGAAGTTCCAGATGCGGCGCAGGAAACGGTAGGAACCCTCGACGCCGGCGTCGTTCCACTCCAGCGTGGCCTCCGGTGGCGAGGTGAACATGGTGTACAGGCGCGCGGTGTCGGCGCCGTATTTCTCGATCAGGTCCTGCGGATCGACGCCGTTGTTCTTGCTCTTGCTCATGGTGCCCACGCCTTCGTAAGTCACCATCGAGCCGTCCTTCTTCAACTTCGCGCCGATCACCTTGCCGTTTTCGTCGTGCACATCGTCCACATCGGCCGGCCAGAAGTACTCGATGCCGCCCTTGTCGCCCTTGCGCGAATAAATATGGTTGAGCACCATGCCCTGCGTCAGCAGCTTGGTGAAAGGCTCGTCGATCTTCACCAGGTCCAGGTCACGCATGACCTTGGTCCAGAAGCGCGCATAGAGCAAATGCAGGATCGCGTGTTCGATGCCGCCGATGTACTGGTCCATCGGCATCCAGTAGGCCGCGCCTTCGGCCACCATCTTGTCATCGTTTTTCGGGTCGCAGTAACGCATGAAGTACCACGAACTGTCCACAAAGGTGTCCATGGTGTCGGTCTCGCGCCGGGCCGCCTTGCCGCAGACCGGGCAGGTCACACCGGCGTGAAAACCTTCATGCTTGTGCAGCGGGTTGCCGGAGCCGTCGGGCACGCAGTCTTGCGGCAGCACCACCGGCAAGTCCTTTTCGGGCACCGGCACCGCGCCGTGTTCGTCGCAGTGGATGATGGGAATCGGTGTGCCCCAGTAGCGCTGGCGGCTCACGCCCCAGTCGCGCAGGCGCCAGGTGGTTTTTTTCTCGCCCAGGCCCTTGGCGGCCAGGTCGGCAGCCACGGCATCGACCGCGGCCTTGAAGGTCAGGCCGTCGTACTTGCCGGAGTTGATCGCGACACCTTGCTGCTTGTCGCCATACCAGTCGGCCCAGGTCTCCAGGCTGTAGGTTTTGCCGGGCACATCGGTGACCTGCTTGATCGGCAGCTTGTATTTCTTTGCGAACTCGAAGTCGCGTTCGTCGTGCGCAGGAACACCCATGACCGCGCCGTCGCCGTAACTCATGAGCACGTAGTTGCCGACCCAGACCTCGACCTGGTCGCCGGTCAGCGGGTGCGTGACGAAGAGGCCCGTCGCCATGCCCTTTTTTTCCTGCGTGGCGAGTTCCGCTTCGGTGGTGCCGCCGGACTTGCAGTCTTCGATGAAGGCGGCGAGTTTCGGGTTGGGGGCGGCCGCATGCACAGCCAGCGGGTGTTCGGGCGCGACGGCGCAGAAGGTCACACCCATGATGGTGTCGGCGCGCGTGGTGAAGACGTACATCTTCCCCTCGCCGATCAAGGCACCGGCGCCGTCCCTGATTTCATGCGGGAAGGCAAAACGAACGCCTTCGCTTTTACCGATCCAGTTTTCCTGCATCAGCTTGACGCGTTCGGGCCAGCCCGGCAGCTTGTGGCTGACGCTGTCCAGCAGCTCTTCGGCGTAGTCGGTGATCTTCAGGTAGTAACCCGGGATCTCGCGCTTTTCGACCACCGCGCCGGTGCGCCAGCCCTTGCCGTCGATGACCTGCTCGTTGGCCAGTACGGTCTGGTCCACCGGGTCCCAGTTGACGACCTGGGTCTTGCGGTAGGCGATGCCTTTTTCCAGCATCTTCAGAAACAGCCACTGGTTCCATTTGTAATAACTCGGGTCGCAGGTGGCGACCTCGCGCGACCAGTCGATGGCTAGCCCCATCGCCTGCATCTGCTTTTTCATGTAGGCGATGTTGTCGTAGGTCCACTTCGCCGGCGGCACGCCGTTTTTCATGGCGGCGTTTTCGGCCGGCAGGCCGAAGGCGTCCCAGCCCATGGGCATGAGCACGTTGTAGCCCTTCATGCGCAGGTAGCGCGTGAGCATGTCGTTGATGGTGTAGTTGCGCACATGGCCCATGTGCAGCTTGCCGCTGGGGTAAGGCAGCATGGAGCAGGCGTAGTACTTCTTTTTGGACCCGTCTTCGGTGACGCGGTAGGCGTCAGTGGCGTTCCAGTGGGTTTGCGCACTGCGCTCAACGTCGAGGTGGTTGTATTTGTCTTGCATGGCGCGCGAAAAGGGAAAGGAGGGGCAGCATGGCGCTGCGGTTGCAGGGATTTTAGGCGCTGGCCGCGCCTTTGCCGGCGCGCACGGCTTCAGGGCCGGGCGGGAACGCCCGGGCTTGCGGCGACCGGGGCATCTGCCACAAAGCCGATGCGGTTCAGGCCGGCTTTTTGCGCAATGCCCATGACCTCGACGATGCGGCCATAGGGCACGGCTTCGTCGGCACGCAACTGCACTTCGGTGTCCGGGTTGCGGGTGGCGCTTTGCGCCAGCTTGCGCGCCAGCTCGCCGGCAGACACGGGCTGGTCGTCCAGAAAGGCCTGACCGCTTTTATCCACCACCAGGGTCACGAACTGGGGTACCTCGCCCGGCTGGGCGGCATCACTTCGGGGCAGGTCCAGCCGGATGGAGCTGGCCAGCAGCGGTGCCGTGATGATGAAAATCACCACCAGCACCAGCATCACGTCCACCAGCGGCGTGACGTTGATCTCGCTCATGGGCTGGGCGCCGGGGCTGCGCGCAAGCCGCCCAAAAGTCACGGTGACCGCTCCACTTGGCCGCCCTCGGGCGCCAGCGGCGACAGCGAAGGGCCGCCCCGAGCGGAGCCAGCCCCCTCGGGGGGCAGCGACGTACACGAAGTGACAAGCGTGGGGGCCAATAACTCGCGCAAATCGTAGGCAAAACCTTCCAGGTCGGCCTCGATGCGGCTGATGTTGCGCCCGAAGATGTTGTAAGCCAGCACGGCCGGGATGGCGACCGCGAGGCCCGCGGCCGTCATGATCAAGGCCTCGCCGACAGGGCCGGACACCTTGTCGATGGTGATCTGGCCGGCGGCGGCAATGCCAACCAGCGCATGGTAGATGCCCCAGACCGTGCCGAGCAAGCCGACAAACGGCGCGGTGGAACCGACCGTGGCCAGCAGGACCTGGCCGTACTGCAGCTTGTGAAGCACGGCATGCAGCGCATCCCGGAGCAGGCGCGTCAGTTGCTGCGAGCGGTCGCCGGCCGAGGCCAGGGTGCCGGGCGCCTGCAGGCCGGTGGCGGTGATCAGCGGCAGCACCAGCGCCTCGCGATCAAAGGCAGCGACTTTTTGCTGTGCATCGGCGATGGCCGGCGACTGCCAGAACACCG
>CBFGNA010000151.1:0-6135 GCA_965650045.1 uncultured Polaromonas sp. | reverse complement strand
TATGTGCTGGTGTTCGGTGCACAGGGCTGGATCGGCCCGTGGCTCGCCGAGCACGACATCAAGATCATCTTCGCCGTGCCCGGCATCGTGCTGGCCACCGTGTTCGTGACCTTCCCGTTCATCGCGCGCGAGCTCATTCCGCTGATGCAGGCGCAGGGCACCGACGAGGAGCAGGCCGCCATCGTGCTGGGCGCGACCGGCTGGCAGACCTTCTGGCACGTGACCCTGCCCAACATCAAGTGGGGCCTGCTCTACGGCGTGATCCTGACCAATGCGCGCGCCATGGGCGAGTTCGGCGCGGTGTCGGTGGTGTCCGGCCACATCCGCGAACAGACCAACACCTTGCCGCTGCATGTGGAGATCCTCTACAACGAGTACCAGTCCGTCGCCGCCTTTGCCGTGGCCTCGCTGCTGGCGCTGCTGGCGCTGGTCACGCTGCTGATCAAGTCGGTGGCCGAATGGCGCGCCGAGCAGGAACTCAAAGCCGCCGCCGACCTGCCGCCCGAGCGCCCGCCGGCCACCGCGGCCTGAACACAAGAAACGGGAACCCTCATGAGTATCGAAATTCGCAACATCAGCAAACACTTCGGCAACTTCCAGGCCCTCGGCGACGTGAGCCTGGACATTGCGTCCGGCGAATTGGTCGCCCTCCTGGGTCCTTCGGGTTGCGGCAAGACCACCTTGCTGCGCATCATTGCGGGCTTGGAAACCGCTGACCAGGGCAGCATTTTGTTCAGCGGTGAGGACACCACCGATGTGCACGTGCGCGAGCGACAGGTCGGCTTTGTGTTCCAGCATTACGCGCTGTTCCGCCACATGACGGTGTTTGAAAACGTCGCCTTTGGCCTGCGCGTGAAGCCGCGGGCCTCTCGTCCCAGCGATGCCGACATCAAACGGAAAGTGCATGAGTTGTTAGGCCTGGTGCAGCTCGACTGGCTGGCCGACCGTTTCCCTTCGCAGCTCTCCGGCGGCCAGCGCCAGCGCATTGCGCTGGCACGCGCCCTGGCGGTCGAACCCAAGGTGCTGCTGCTCGATGAGCCCTTCGGCGCGCTCGACGCCAAGGTGAGGAAGGAGTTGCGCCGCTGGCTGCGCCGCCTGCACGACGACCTGCATGTCACCAGCATTTTTGTCACGCACGACCAGGAAGAAGCACTGGAAGTCGCCGACCGCGTGGTGCTGATGAACCAGGGCAAGGTCGAGCAGATCGGCTCGCCCCAGCAGGTCTGGGACCATCCGGCCAGCCCCTTCGTGTACGGCTTTCTCGGTGACGTCAACCTGTTCCAGGGCCGCGCGCACGAAGGCAAGATCCAGCTCGACGGCATGCGCCTCGATTCGCCCGAGCACCAAAGCGCGCAAAACGCCAAAGCCTTTGCCTATGTGCGCCCGCACGACTTCGAGGTGCAGCGTTATTCACCTGGCGCTGAAGGCATTGCCGCGCAGCTGAGCCGCGCCATTGTGATCGGCCCGATTGCCCGGCTGGAACTGACCCCGTCCGAAGACAGCGGCCAGGCCGACCCGCTGATCGAGGCACAGATCCCGTCGCAGCAGTACCGCGACATGGGCCTGCGCGAAGGCGATTTGCTGGTGCTGACACCGCGCAACGCGCGGGTGTTCGTGGATGCGGGGGAGGGGATTTAGGCGCGAAGGGCAGGAACTAGCTCGGCGTTCGTTTGCGGGTCGGCGGTGGTGCCATGGCCGCCGGCGCATAAGTTTCTACATACGCATCAATCAGCTTGCGCAGCATGCGCTGATACTGGGTATTGTGTTTTGCAGCTTCGGATTTGAAAAAATCAACACTCTTCCTGCTCAACGCCAGCGTTACTTTCACCCCTTCCTCCCGAAAAGCGAGTTGATCGGGTGGCGGGAGAAAATCCTGAACAAGCTTCGCCTCAAAGGGCTCGTTGGTGTACTTGATTTTTTTCGCGTGCATAAATCGCCTTTCCTTTGCGCCAGTAGCCAGCGCCAAAAATCCGCACAACGCCTTCGCGGTGAGTAAATCGGACCGTCAAAACTCCACCGTTGACCTCGCCAAAACAGAAAAACCGCGCCTCAGTCGTGCTGTGCGCGAGATCTTCTGCGATGACCCGGCGGGAATCGGCAAACGCATACTGCGCCAGAGAAAAAGGTACGCCATGCTTTTTCTGGTTCTCCGCGTCCTTGTAGGTATCCCACTCAAACCGGGTCTGGCTCATGCCGCCATCTTAGCAAATGTTTCCGTTGTGAGCCATATAAATATATGGCTGTAAATATGTATTGATGGGGATGGACACAGCTTTTGTTTTCATGGTGATCATGAAAACGCATGGTTGACGTGAGAAATTCGGTACCGGCGCTGGAACTTATCCCTGCCTGAACGCACGAACCACCGCACAATCCGTACATTGAAGAAAAAAGGACCGTGATGTTGTTGACGTATTTCCAAGCCGCGCCGCGCCGCGTGCTGGCGCTGGTGGCTGTGGTGTGTGTGGCCATGCTGGCTTTCGGGCTGTACCTGCAGCATGTCGTGGGCCTGGAGCCTTGCCCCATGTGCATCGTGCAGCGTTATGCGCTGGTGCTGGTGGCCATCGTCACGGGTGTCACAGCCTTTGCGGACAAAAAGGCCCTGCAGATGACGGGCTCCTTGGTAACGCTGCTGCTGGCGGGTTTCGGCGCTTTTGTGGCGGCGCGCCAGAGTTTTCTGCAGTGGTACCCGCCTGAAGTCGCCTCTTGCGGGCGTGACTTCTACGGCATGATCGAGACCTTTCCGCTCAAACGGGCGATTCCGATGATTTTCAAGGGAAGCGGCGACTGCACCAAGATCGACTGGACCTTTCTGGGCCTGTCGATTGCCAACTGGTCGTTTCTCTGCTTTGCGGCGATTGCGCTCGTGATGCTGGCAGTGCTGTTCCTGCGCGCACGCCAGCCCGCGCGCTGAACGCCTGCTCAAGGCGCCAGGGGGGCGCTGGGGGCCGGGACCATGGCGATTTCTATGCTGCCGCCCGGGTTGTGGCTGCGTATCCTGAACTCGTCCGTGCCCAGGCTCAGGATGTCCGTCTTGTATTCCTGGCCGTCCTCGATCATCGAAAGCGCGCCATTCTGGTAGGTCCAGCGGCCGAACGCAGGCTGACTGTTCTTCGACGTCATCACCAGCGTACCGTCTGACAGAAACACATACAGCATGCCCGGCGTCACGCCGGTGGACAGGCTGACTTCCCAGACCTTGTTGACAAAGCCCGGTTTGCCGGCGGCGGCAGCCTGCTGGGCGGCGGGCGGCAGTTTGTCGGCGGTGTCGGAAGTTTCAGAGCAGGCTGCTACCAGCACCAGGGCCAGCAAACAGGCGGCGCGCTGCAGCAAATGGGTCATGGTTTGGGCTCCAAAAATCTGATTTTCCTTCGCTTGCAAAAGCAATAATACTGTATATATTAACAGTCTTTGTTGCCGCTTTCCTCCCGTTTTCTGTTTGCCCATGTCTGCCCCCTTTCCCCTTGTCGCCGATGTCTGGCGCGCCGATGCCGTGGACCAGGCGGTGGCCCATACGCTGGGCACCGGCTACCCCGCGCTCGATGCGGTGCTGCCGGGCGGCGGCTGGCCGCAAGGTGCGCTCATCGAGATGCTGCAGACGCAGGCCGGCCAGCAGGAGTGGGGCCTGGTGTTGCCGGCGCTGGCGGGGCTGCAGGCCGCGGCACCCGGCAAACTGCTGGTGCTGGCAGGCGCGCCGTGGCAGCCCTTTGGCCCGGCATTGGGCGCGCGGCAGCTCGACATGCAGCGCCTGCTGTGTGTGCAGGCTGCGGGGGGCGACGGGCCGTCGCTGCTGTGGGCCACGCGCGAGGCGCTGCAGTGCGCCGATGTGGCCGCCGTGCTGGCCTGGCTGCCGGATGCGCGCAGTGCGCATTTGCGCCGCCTGCAGATCGCCGCGCACACGCACAACAAGCTGCTGTTTGTTTTTCGCGCGGCGCGCGCCCAGCAGGAGTCTTCCCCCGCGCCGCTGCGCCTGCTGCTGGAGGGCTGCACCAGCGAGGGCGGCAACCTGCTGCTGCACCTCGTCAAACGGCGCGGGCCGCCGCTGGCCGCGCCGCTGCTGCTGGACACGCGGCCCGCCCGGCTCAATGCCTTGCTGGCAGCGAGCCGCGAGCGCCTGCGCCGCCAGCGCGAAGAAACCGCGCCGCTGCTTTTCCCCGTCACCTCACCGCTCAGTCCCGTCCATGCGCTGCTGGATCGCATTGCACACCTCGATCACCACTGAGCCCGGTGCGGCCCTGAGGGACGAAGCCGACGCGCAGCGCGCGGTGGCCAGCATGGCGCTGGGCTTCACGCCGCGCGTGACCTTGCTCGACGAGGCGGTGCTGATGGACGTGACCGGCAGCCTGCGCCTGTTCGGCGGGCTGGCGCGGCTGATGCAGGGGCTGGAAGCCCGGCTGCATGAATTCTTTCAATCAAATCAGTGCCTGGCCCTTGTCCAGCGGGCGCAAGGTGCTACATCATTGATAGCACTGGCACGGCTGCGCATGAAGATGGCGCAGGGCGCAGGGCCGCGGCAGCGGGTGGCCGAGCTGCCCATGCACACCCTGAGCGCGGCGCGTCCGCACCTGGGGGTGCTGGAGCGCACCGGCTGCCGCAGCTGGGACGACCTGCTGCGCCTGCCGCGGGATGGCGTGGCCCGGCGCTTCGGCGCGGAGTTGCTGCAGGCGCTGGACCGCGCCCGCGGCGTGCTGGCCGATGAGTACACATGGCAGCTGCTGCCCGAACACTTCGACGAAAAAATCGAGCTGGACGCGCTGGCCAGCCACGCCCCGGCGCTGATGGCCGGGGCCGAACGGCTGCTGGTGCGTTTGCAGGCCTGGCTGCTGGGCCGCCAGCGCGGGCTCAGTGCGCTCAGGCTCACCTGGCACCTTGACAGGCGCAGGGATGTGCCGCCGACGGGAGCGCTCGAAGTGCGCACCGCCCAGCCCGCGCAGGACCTGCGCCACGTGGCGCGGCTGCTGGCCGAACAGCTGGCGCAGCAGTCCTTGCCGGCACCGGTGCACACCCTGAGCCTGCAGTCGCTGGTGACCGAGCCGCTGGCCGATGCGGCCGCCGCCACGGCCAGCCTGTTGATGACGGAGCGCAAGCAGGGCGACAGCGCCATCGAGCTGGTCGAGCGCCTGAGTGCGCGCCTGGGCGAGGGTCAGGTCCTGGCCTGGCAAGCCCTGGCCGACCACCGGCCGGAATCCATGCAGCGCTGGGTGCCGGCCCAGCATGCTCTCAAATCAATAGCTGCTGGCGCCCGTCCAGCAAGGGCTGGAGGCCTGAAAGGCTTGAAAGGTTTGAAAACGCCGGTGTCGCCGGCGATTCGCTGCGATGCCCTGTACCCGGGCTGGCTGCTGCCGCAACCGCTGAAGCTGGCGATGTCCGGCAACAAGCCGGTGTATCAGGGCCGGCTGCTGCGCCTGGCCGGCCCGCAGCGGCTGGAGGCCAGCGGCTGGCTGGCACCGGGCGAGGGCGCTTGCCAGGCCAACGCCGGGCGGCCGGTGCCGCCGGCCATGCGCGACTACTACATCTACCGCAGCGAACAGGGCAGCCTGCTGTGGATTTACAGCGTGCGCCTGGCCCTGGCCAGCGCGAGTGCCCAGGCGGCGCCGCAGCAGCGGCACGACTGGTATCTGCACGGTTTTTTTGCCTGAGGTGCCGCATGTTCCAGGACGCTGCGCTTGAACCCCTGCAACTGCCCGACTATGCGGAGCTGCACGCGTTGAGCAATTTCAGCTTCCAGCGCGGCGCCTCGCATGCGCACGAGCTGGTGGTGCGCGCCGCCGAACTCGGCTACCGCGCCATCGCCATTACCGACGAATGTTCGGTGGCCGGTGTGGTGCGCGCGCATGAAGCTGTCAAACAACTGGCGAAAGACGGCGTCGCCATCCAGTTGTTGCCGGGTGCGGAGTTTCTGGTCGGGGCCGGTGACGGGGAAGCGGCTTTCCGGCTGGTGGTGTTGCCGCACAACGCGGCGGGCTGGGGCAATCTCTGCGAGTTCATCACCACGGCGCGGCAGCTCGACGACAGCACCGAAAAGGGCAGCTACCGCGTGGTGCTGGGTGCCAGCGATTTTTCGGTGCTGGCCGATTGCGAGATCCTGCTGTCACCCCTGCCGGATGTGATCGATATGGACGCACTCTGCGCCCA
>CBFGNA010000150.1:0-6146 GCA_965650045.1 uncultured Polaromonas sp. | reverse complement strand
GCAAAGATTGCCGTCGAGGCCGGTGCTGCCAAAGGCGCGGCCACCCCGCAGCCCGATGGCAGCTACAGCTTCAAACATGAACTGCTGGGCCAGCCCGGCACGCTGCCCGTCAGCTTTGTGGTGGAAGCCGGCAAGGACACCGACCTGTTGGCCGGCGACCTGATGATCAACGACCCGCATGCCGGCGACGAGCCTGCGGGCAACACACGGCCGTGGCTGCGCTGGGCCGCCTGTGCGGGCGCGGCGCTGCTGCTGGCGGCGCTGGCCGCCGTCGCCTTGCGCCGGCGCCGCACCGGCCTGGCCGGCTGGGTCGCCGCAGGCCTGATCACGCTGGGCATGGCCGCGCCGTGGGACGCGCAGGCCGGCCCGGGCCACGACCATGGCGAAGAGGCTGCGCCCGCGGTAGCTGGCAATGCGCCGCGGCGGCTCGCCGACGGCGGCGTGTTTTTGCCCAAGGCCAGCCAGCGACAACTCGGCGTGCGCACCGTCGTCGCCGAGCAAGCCTCGCTGCCCGCCACCGTCGAACTGACGGGCCGGGTGGTGCTGGACAGCCAAGCCGGCGGCAAGGTCCAGCCGACACAGGCCGGGCGCATCGAAGCCGGGCCACGCGGCCTGCCGCAACTGGGCCAGGCGGTGCGCAAGGGCGAAGTCCTCGCGGTGGTGCGCGCCTCCAGCAGCGCGATTGAACGCGCCAACCAGCAGGCGCAAAGCGCCGAACTCCAGGCCAGCCTGGAACTGGCAAAACGGCGTGTGGAGCGGCTGCAGCAGCTTGAAGGCACGGTGCCGCAAAAAGACATCGAAGCGGCCCAGTCCGACGTGAGCAGCCTGCGCCAGCGCGCTGCTGCCGTGGCCGCCAGCGTGTCGGCGACCGAAGCGCTGGTGGCGCCGGTCTCGGGCGTGATTGCCGCCGCCAACGTAGTCGCCGGCCAGGTGGTCGAAGCGGGCGAGCTGTTGTTCGAGATTGTCGATCCCTCGCGCATGAGCGTGGAGGCCAGTGCCTTCGACGCCGCGCTGGTAGCCAACATCGCCTCGGCCAGTGCCAGCCCGGCGCCCGGCGTCAGCGTGCCGCTGCAGTTTGTCGGCGCCGGCAGCAGCCTGCGCGAAGGCGCGATCCCGCTGGTGTTTCGCACCGTGCCAGGCCCGGCCGCCCTGCCCCTGGCCATTCACCAGCCGGTGAAAGTGACCGTGCAAACCAGAACCCGGGTCCAGGGAGTTGCCTTGCCCACCGGGGCCGTGGTCAAAAGCGCCAGCAACCAGGACATGGTCTGGGTCCACACCGGCGCCGAGTTGTTCGCGCCGCGCAGCGTGCGCCTGCTGCCGCTGGACGGCAGCACGGTTGCGATCATTGACGGCCTCAAAGCCGGTGACCGGGTGGTGATACAAGCCGCACCGCTGGTCAACCAGGTTCGCTGAGAGCGGGACCCCACACCATGTTTGAAAAACTCATTCATGCCTCCCTGGCCAACCGCCTGATGGTGCTGGTGCTGTCGGCGGTGCTGCTGCTGGTCGGTGCACTGACACTGGTGAAGATGCCGGTGGACGTGTTTCCCGACCTGAACAAACCGACCGTCACGCTGCAGGCCGAGGCCGGTGGCATGGCACCCGAAGAAGTCGAGCAACTGATCACCGCGCCGCTGGAGATCGCCATGGGCGGTATCCCGGGCGTGGAAAGCATCCGTTCGATTTCCAGCGTCGGCCTGTCTTTTGTTTACGTCACCTTCGACTGGAAAACCGATATTTACCGCGCCCGCCAGATGGTGGGTGAGCGTCTGCAAATCGCACGCGAACAATTGCCGCAAGGTGTGGAACATGTCGGCATGGGACCGATCAGCTCCGTCATGGGCGAGATCATGCTGCTGGCGCTGCCGATAGACACCGCCAAGATCAGCCCGATGGCGGTGCGCGAATACGCCGACTTCGTGATGCGCCCGCGCCTGCTGACCCTGCCCGGTGTGGCCCAGGTGGTGCCGATTGGCGGCGAGGTGCGCCAGTACCAAGTGCAGCCCGACACCGCGCTGATGGCTGCGCTCAAGGTGGATCTGGAAAGTATCGAAGCGGCGCTCAAGGGGTTCTCAGGCAACTCCAGCGGCGGTTTTCTGGAGCTCAATTCGCGCGAGTACCTGATCCGCAACATCGGCCGCACCACGCGGCTGCAGGACCTGGAGCGCCTGCCCGTGGCCTTTCAGAACGGCAAGCCGATCCAGCTCAACCAGGTCGCCACAGTCACTTTTGCGCCGGCCATCAAGCGCGGCGACGCCGGCCTCAATGGCCAGCCGGCCGTGATCCTGGGCATTCAGAAGCAACCCGATGCCGACACGGTGAAACTGACGGAAAAAGTCGAGGGCGCCATTGAAGAACTCAAAAAGGGCATGCCGCCCGGCATGGGCGAGCCGAAGGTCACGATGCGCCAGGCCACCTTCATCGAATCGTCGGTGGCGACGCTGCGCGGCAAGCTGCTGGCCGCTTCCGTGGTGGTGGCGGTGGTGCTGTATTTCTTTTTGCTCAACATTCGCACCACACTGATTTCGCTGACGGCCATTCCGGTGTCGGTGATGATCACGGTGCTGGTGTTTCGTTACTTCGGCCTGTCCATCAACACCATGACGCTGGGCGGCCTGACGATTGCCATCGGCGGGTTGGTGGACGATGCGGTGGTCGGCGTGGAGAACGTGTTGCGCCGGCTGAAGATGGACCGCGCCGCCCATCCCGGGCAAAGGCTGGGACCGCTGGAACTGATTGCCAGGGCCACGCTGGAGGTGCGCTCCGGCATTCTGATCGCCACGGTGATCATCGTGCTGGTGCTGCTGCCGCTGTTTTTCCTGCCCGGCATCGAGGGCCGGCTGATGCAGCCGCTGGCGATTGCCTACATCGTCTCGCTGCTGGCGTCCATGGTGGTGTCCGTCACGCTGACGCCGGTGATGTCCTACTACCTGCTGCCGCGCATCAAGGGCCTGGACCACGGCGACACGCGGGTGCAAACCTGGGTCAAGACACGTTACGCCGCCGCCCTGAACAAGGTGCTGCAGGCCCCGCGCGCCTGGGTGCTGGCCGGCGCGGCGGCGGCCGTGCTGGCCATGGCGGCCGTGCCTTTCTTTCCCACGACCTTTTTACCGCCCTTCAACGAAGGTGTGGCGCTGGTCGGCTTGCGGCTGAACCCCGGCACCACGCTAACCGAGTCGGCCCGCATCGGCAGCATTGCCGAAAAAGCCCTGGTGGATGTGCCCGAGGTGGCGCATGTGGGACGCCGCTCGGGCCGCGCCGAACTCGACGAACACGCCGAGGGTGTGCACGTGTCGGAGCTGGACGTGAGCCTCAAGCGCAGCGACCGCAGCGTGGAAGCCGTTTACGCCGACATCCGCAGCCGCATCGCCACGCTGCCGGCGGCCATTGGCATTGGCCAGCCAATCAGCCACCGCATCGACCACATGTTGTCGGGCGTGCGTTCGCAGATCGCCATCAAGATCTTCGGCGACGACCTCGACACCCTGCGCACCCAGGCCGAGGCGCTGCGCCAGCAACTGGCGGGCATCGAAGGCGTGGTCGATCTGGAGGTCGAAAAACAGGTGCTGACGCCGCAGATCCGCATTCAGGTGGACTATGACCGCGCCCTCGGTCTGGGCCTGCCGCCGGCCAAACTGCTGCAGGAGCTGCAGGTGCTGATCGACGGCGAAAAAGTCACGCAGATCGTCGAAGGCAGCCGCCGCTTCAACCTGGTGCTGCGGCTGCCCGAAGCCTCGCGCGGCATCGAAGGGCTGCGCAACCTGATGATGGACACGCCTGGCGGACGCGTGCCGCTGAGCCAGCTCGCCAGCGTCGAGGAAGGCGACGGCCCGAACCAGGTCAGCCGCGACGACGGGCGCCGGCGCATCGTGCTCTCGGCCAACACCCAGGGCCGCGCGCTCAGCGAGGTGGTGCGCGACATGCGAACTGCCATCGCGGCAACCCAACTGCCCGAGGGCTACTTCATCACCCTGGGCGGGCAGTTCCAGGCGCAGGAAGAGGCTTCGCGCCTGATCGGCCTGCTGTCGCTGGGCTCGGTGGCACTGATCTTTTTGATCCTGTATTCGCGCTACCGTTCCAGCGTGCTGGCCGCCATCATCATGGCCAACATCCCGCTGGCGCTGGTGGGTGCGGTGATCGGCCTGTGGCTGTCGGGGCAGCCGCTGTCGGTGGCGGCGCTGGTGGGTTTCATCACCCTGGCCGGTATTGCGATCCGCAACGGCATCCTGAAGGTGTCGCACTACATCAACCTGTGCGCTTTTGAAGGCGAAAACTTCGGCAGCGCCATGCTGCTGCGCGGCTCGCAGGAGCGGCTCACGCCGGTACTGATGACCGCGCTGGTGGCGGCGCTGGCACTGGCGCCGCTGCTGTTCGAGGCCGACATGCCGGGCACGGAAATCCTGCACCCGGTGGCGGTGGTGATTTTCTCGGGCCTGATCACCTCGACCCTGCTGGATTCGTTTTTGACGCCGGCCATGGTCGCGCTATTCGGCCGCCAGCCGATTGAGGCGCTGGTCGCCGATTCCGGCTCGGAAACTTTCTGATTTTTTCTGCTCCCCCACCTGACTGAAAGGCTTGTTCATGAAACACACATATCTCTCCCTCGCCCTGGCGGCCAGCCTCGCCCTCACGGCAGCCGGCGCGATGGCCGCCGGTGGCCATGCACACGATCCGAAATTCGGCGGTGTGCTGGTCGAAACCAGGGCCGGCGACCTGGAAATCGTCGCCAGACCCGACATCCTGCAGATCTACATCAGCGATCACGGCCAGGCGGTGAAGCTCGAAGGCGCCAAGGCCAAAGTGACCCTGCTCAACGGCACGGAAAAAACCGAAGCCGAACTGGTGCCGGCCGGCGACAAACTCGAAGCCAGGGGCAGCTTCAAGGTGGCCAAGGGCACCAAAGGCATGGCGGTGGTGAGGCTGGCCGGCACGCCGCCGACCACGGCGCGGTTTGAAGTGAAGTAGGCCGGCACCCGGCCGGGCCCCGGAACTTTCCACCCCTGGCCTTATCATTCACACCATGCGCCATCTGGTCCTCGCCCTCATGATTGCCCTGCTGCCCTTGCGCGGCTGGGTGGGCGACGTGATGGCCACCGAAATGGCATCCGGCCGCACCGCGCATGAAGTCGCAGAACCGGCAGCCGCTATCGAAACCATAGCTACCCACGCCCACACAGCGGGGGCTGAAGGCCATTTTGACCACGAATCTGCAGCTCCAGGGCAGATGGCGGGTCTGCCCGATTGCGCCGGGCATGGCGGTGGGGAAGACCACGCGCCGGCGGACGGCCACTGCGGATCGTGCGCTGCCTGCCAGGCCTGTCACACCGTGGCGCTGTCCCCCGCGGCAGCTGCCGTCAGCCCGGTCGTGACGCCTGCGGCGGCGCCGCACGCGCCGCTCGCCCGTTTCGCCAGTGCCGACGCGGCACAGCGCCAGAAACCACCCATTTCCTGATCTCCAGGCCCCAACTGGGCCTGTACTTGCCATCCAGCAGGGGCTGACTGCCCTTTTTGCCGGATTCGCGCGATTTTTCAATCGCCCCGCATGACGTTCAGGAGATGTTTGTGATCCTTTCCCCCTTTTTCAGGCACCCCCGCCCCTTGGCCTGGCCTGCGATCCTGCTCGGGGTGGCGGCTGCTTATGCGCAGCCGGCCCCCGCCACACCGCCGCCTGCGAACCCGGCCCCCGACCCCCAGACCACGCCTGCGCCGTTTCAATCCGCGCTCGACGGCTACCAGCCTTATGCCGACGAGCGGACGCTCGACTGGCGGCAAGCCAATGAACTCACGGCGCAAATCGGCGGCTGGCGCGCCTACGCCCGGGAGGCGGCGCAGACGGGCGATGCCGATCCGCACGCCGGACATCACACACTGCCGGGAGCGAAACCATGACCCGCTTTTTTCGTCTGGGCGCGCTGGCCGCAGCCGCGCTGGTGCTGGCCGGTTGCGCATCCGTCAACATGGACCAGACGCTGGACGAGACCAACCAGGCCACCGCTTCTTTCATGCAGGGCAAGCTGAGCCTGCAGCGCACGGCGGCACAACGCCATGGGGCCGTCAAGCTCAGCACCGAACTGCTCGCCGGGCCGCTGGGCATGGATGATGCGGTGCATCTGGCCCTGGCCAACAGCCCCGCGGTGCAAGGACTG
>CBFGNA010000149.1:0-6180 GCA_965650045.1 uncultured Polaromonas sp. | reverse complement strand
CTGGTGGCGCTGAGTTTCGCCATGTATTCGGGCCAGTGGATGGCCGTGGTCGGATTCCTTCCTTCCATCTATGCCCAGGCGGGCGTGACGCCTGCCGCCACCGCCTGGCTCACGGCGCTGGCTGCTGGCGTCAACATCATCGGAAATGTCGCGGCGGGACGATTGCTGCATCGCGGCGTGCCTCCGGTCGGCTTGCTGGCCGCAGGGTTTGTGGTGATGGGCCTGAGCACCGTCGTCGCGTTTGGCGTGTTCGCCCGGCCTTCCCTGCAGTACCTTGCCGTGCTTGCTTTTTCCATGCTGGGGGGATTGATCCCGGGAACACTTTTCAGTCTGGCCGTTCGCCTTGCGCCCGGCCCGCAGGCGGTTCCGACCACGGTGGGCTGGGTCCAGCAGTGCTCGGCGACCGGGCAGTTTTTCGGTCCCCCGCTGGTGGCCTGGGTGGCTGCTCAAACCGGTCACTGGCATTGGACCTGGGCGGTGACCGGGGCGTGTTCGCTCGGCGGGCTGTTGCTGGCCTGGCAGATCAGGTCGCTGCTCGGTCGCCAATAAATCGCTGGCAGTGCGCCTTGCGGGCGCCTGCGCGGTCATGCCTGCATAGCTTTATGACGTGTTGGCATTTGGCCTTCGACTTTTTGAAGTGCCGACCCACTAACCTTCGGGCACGTTCAATTGCTTACAAAAGGCTGATTCGCCAAATGGCGCGGCACCCATCTTGCGTGAGCAGCGCAACTCCAAAAAAAAGGTTTCTTATGAAAATCAGTCGTCGAACCCTCGTCGCAAGCGCCCTGTCCGCCGGCGCTGCGGTCTTCAGCGCTGCCGTCCTGTCCCAGCCGGCAAGGGGCAGCCGCAAGCTCGTCATTGGGCAATCCGTTCCCCTGACCGGTGCGGCGGACCAGATTGGATTGGCGTACCTGAACGGTGCGAAGCTTTATTTCGATGCGATCAACGCCAAAAATGGTGCAGCCGGCTACAAGATTGAAGTCAAGGCACTCGACGACGGCTATGACCCGGCGAAAGCCGCATCCAATGCCAAACAACTCATTGCTGAGGACGTGGATGCGCTGTTCGGTTTCGTGGGGACCGCCAGTTGTGACGCCGCCTTTGCCGTCGCCAGGCCTGCCGATGTGCTGTTTTTTGCACCGTTTGCGGCCTCGGACAAGTTGCGGGATCCTTCCCTGCACAATGTTTTTCACATCCGGCCGGCGCTGGCTGACGAGGCCTACAAGATGGTGCGTCATTGCGCGACGCTGAACCAGACGCGCATCGCCGTTTTTGCGGAAGACGATGCCATGGGCCGCGCCGGGCTGGCGGCTGTCAATCAGGCCCTGCTGGACCTGAAGCTGCCACCGCTGGTGGCGAGCGCCTTTGCCCCCGTCAACAGCACCCAGGTTGATGCTGCTGTCGCCACCCTGGCCAAATCCAATGCCCAGGCCATCATCCAGGTCAGCCTGTTCAATACCTCGGCCGCCTTTATCCGGGCCATGCGCAAGACCGGGTTTGCCGGCCAGTTCATGAATTTTTCGGTGGTTGGCATCGATCCGCTGTTCACGGCGCTTGGCAAGGAAATTGGCGGTGTGGTGATCTCCCAGGTCGTGCCTTCGCCGCGCAGTGCCGGCACACCCATCATCAAGGAGTACCTGGACGTGCTCAATCAGACCGACCAGAACCCGAGTTATGAAAGTGTCGAGGGCTATATCGCAGCCCGCACCTTTGCCGAAGGCGTGCGGCGCAGCGCTTCTGGCGGCAAGGTGGACCGGGCGTCACTTCAAAAGGCGTTCGAGTCGATGACTGATTACGATGTTGGTGGATTCCGGATCAATCTGCGCGCCAAAAAATACGAGTCGGTGCGTTTGGTCGATCTGGTCACCATCACGCCCGACGGCAAGGTGGTGCGCTAGCCGTGCGTTGCCCCAATCGGGGACAGGTCGGCTTATGATGGGCGCCATCCCAGCGCATCGTTTTCATGGCCCGTCTCCCCCGTCTCAGCCTTGCGGGCTTCCCGCAGCACATCATCCAGCGCGGCAACAACCGCCAAGCCATCAGCACGGGCACGTCCGACTACCAGGCCCTGCTGGCCCTCATCGAGGAAAACGCGCGCAAATTCTCGGTGGCTGTCCACGCCTACGTGCTGATGGGTAACCACTTTCATTTGCTGGCGACGCCGGACGCCGCCGAGTCCCTGCCGCAAATGATGCAGGCCATAGGCCGCCGCTACGTGCGTTATTTCAATGACAGCCAGGGCCGATCCGGAACCTTGTGGGAAGGGCGTTACCGCTCCACCGTGATCCAGCCCCAGCCCTATCTGCTGGACTCGATGGTCGCCATGGACCTCAGTCCGGTGCGCGAAGGCCTGGTTGCCCAGGCGCGCGACTACCCCTGGTCCAGTCACGGGCACTATGCCGGCCTGCGTGTGGACCGGCTGATCACCCCGCATCCGCTGTATTGGTCGCTGGGAAACACCCCCTTTGCGCGCGAAGCCGCTTACGTGCAACGGGTGCAAGACGGGGTGGCGCCTGATCGACAACGCGAGATCACGCAGGCCGCTCTCAGTGGCTGGGCCCTGGGCGATGCCGCGTTTCTTGCGGACTTGCAAACAAGAACCCAGCGCCGGCTCAGCAAGGTGGCAGCGGGGCGGCCGCCGAAAAAGACGATTGTCCAGAATTAGCGTCAGAACTTAGGGCGTCGATGCGCCGTCCAGGCCGACATTCTTCAGTTGTTTTATATCTGTCCCCAATTAAATTTCGACTATTTGCATAGTTATTAAATGAGAGCCTGACCCTAATTTATTTGTCTTGGCATTATTGTTGCACTGCACTATGCTCAGTGTCCCGCGAGATATTACAACCCTGGAGGGCTGGCCTGGCGTGCATCCGTGCCGTCCACGCTTGTCCTCCATTGACAGGAGTGCGCCATGACCACGGCTGCTGAAATCAGGCATTTTCAAGACAACGGTCTTTACAGCCCGGCGAATGAACACGACGCGTGCGGCGTTGGTTTTGTGGCGCACATCAAGGGCCACAAAAGCCATGCGATTGTCCAGCAGGGCCTGAAAATCCTTGAAAACCTGGACCATCGCGGCGCGGTCGGCGCCGACAAGCTGATGGGCGACGGCGCCGGCATCCTGATTCAGCTGCCCGACGCGCTGTACCGCGAGGAAATGGCAAAACAGGGCGTGAATCTGCCGCCTCCCGGTGAATATGGTGTGGGCATGGTGTTCCTGCCCAAGGAGCACGCATCGCGCCTGGCCTGCGAACAGGCGCTGGAGCGTGCCGTGCGCGTGGAAGGTCAGGTGCTGCTGGGCTGGCGCGATGTGCCGGTCAACCGCGACATGCCGATGTCGCCCACGGTGCGCAAGAAAGAACCCATCCTGCGGCAGATCTTCATCGGGCGCGGCAACGACGTCATCGTGCAGGACGCGCTGGAGCGCAAGCTGTATGTGATCCGCAAGACCGCCAGCGCCGCCATCCAGCGCCTGAAACTCACGCACAGCAAGGAATATTACGTTCCCAGCATGTCCAGCCGCACCGTCGTCTACAAAGGCTTGCTGCTGGCCGACCAGGTCGGCACCTATTACAGGGACCTGACCGACCCGCGTTGCGTCTCGGCCCTGGGCCTGGTGCATCAGCGTTTTTCGACCAACACTTTCCCCGAGTGGCCGCTGGCCCACCCTTACCGCTACGTCGCTCACAACGGCGAGATCAACACCGTCAAGGGCAACTACAACTGGATGAAGGCGCGTGAAGGCGTGATGTCCTCGCCGGTGCTGGGTGCCGACCTGCAAAAACTCTACCCGATCAGCTTCGCTGACCAGTCCGATACCGCGACCTTCGACAACTGCCTGGAGTTGCTGACCATGGCTGGTTACCCGATCAGCCAGGCCGTGATGATGATGATTCCCGAGCCCTGGGAACAGCACACCACCATGGACGAACGCCGCAAGGCTTTCTACGAATACCACGCCGCCATGCTGGAACCCTGGGACGGCCCGGCCTCCATCGTGTTCACCGATGGTCGCCAGATCGGCGCCACGCTGGATCGCAACGGCCTGCGTCCCTCGCGTTACTGCGTGACGGACGACGACCTGGTGATCATGGCCTCCGAGTCGGGCGTGTTGCCCGTGCCGGAAAACAAGATCGTGCGCAAATGGCGGCTGCAGCCCGGCAAGATGTTCCTGATTGATCTGGAACAGGGCCGCATGGTCGATGACGAGGAACTCAAGGCCACGCTGGCGCACAGCAAACCCTACAAACAGTGGATCGAAAACCTGCGCATCCGGCTCGACGACGTGCAGGCGACAAATGTGCCGGCGCCGACCGACGGCCTGAAGATGGGTGCGGACGAAGCCAGCGCCACCTCGGCATCGAGCTCCGGCCTGACCGAATCGCACTCCCTGCTGGACCGCCAGCAGGCTTTTGGCTACACCCAGGAAGACATCAAGTTCCTGATGTCACCAATGGCCGTCAACGGCGAGGAGGGCACCGGTTCCATGGGCAACGACAGCCCGCTCGCCGTGCTGTCCAACAAAAACAAGCCGCTGTACAACTACTTCAAGCAGTTGTTTGCCCAGGTGACCAATCCACCCATCGACCCGATCCGCGAGGCGATCGTGATGTCGCTGGTGTCGTTTATCGGACCCAAGCCCAACCTGCTGGACATCAACCAGGTCAACCCGCCGATGCGGCTGGAAGTGAGCCAGCCGGTGCTCAATGTCGCCGACATGCGCAAGCTACGCGACATCGAGACTTACACCCAGGGCAAGTTCCGCAGCTACACGCTGGACATCACCTACCCGTTGAGCTGGGGCCGCGAAGGTGTCGAGGCCAAGCTGGCTTCGCTGTGCGCAGAGGCCGTGGATGCGATCAAGAGCGGCAAAAACATCCTGATCGTGAGCGACCGCGGCGTCAGCCCCTCGCAGGTGGCGATACCGGCGTTGCTGGCGCTCTCCGCCGTTCACCAGCACCTGGTCCGGGAAGGCCTGCGTACTACCGCCGGCTTGGTCGTCGAGACCGGTTCGGCCCGCGAAGTGCATCACTTTGCCGTGCTGGCAGGTTACGGTGCTGAAGCCGTCCACCCCTATCTGGCCATGGAAACCCTGGCTGAGTTGTCGAAAGACCTTCCCGGCGATCTGAGCACCGACAAGGCGATCTACAACTATGTCAAGGCGATCGGCAAGGGCCTGTCCAAGATCATGTCCAAGATGGGCGTCTCGACCTACATGAGCTACTGCGGCGCGCAACTGTTCGAGGCCATCGGCCTGAACCGCTCGACCATCGACAAGTTCTTCACCGGTACCGCCAGTCAGGTCGAAGGCATGGGCGTGTTCGAGATTGCGGAGGAAGCCCTGCGCATGCACAAGGCTGCTTTTGGCGACGACCCGGTGCTGGCCAACATGCTGGATGCCGGTGGCGAATACGCCTGGCGCGTGCGCGGCGAAGATCACATGTGGACGCCCGACGCGATAGCCAAGCTGCAGCACTCGACGCGCTCGAACAACTGGAACACCTACAAGGAATATGCCCAGTTGATCAACGAGCAAAACCGCCGCCATATGACCTTGCGCGGTTTGTTCGAGTTCCGTATTGACCCGTCCAAAGCCATACCCATCGATGAAGTCGAGCCGGCCAAGGAAATCGTCAAACGGTTTGCCACCGGTGCCATGTCGCTGGGCTCCATCAGCACTGAAGCGCATGCCACACTGGCGGTGGCCATGAACCGCATCGGCGGCAAGAGCAATACCGGTGAAGGCGGCGAGGACCCGAACCGTTACCGCCAGGAACTCAAAGGCATCCCGATCAAGCAGGGCGAAACGCTCAAAAGCGTGATCGGCGAAAGCGTGGTCGAGGTGGACCTGCCCCTCAAGGATGGCGACTCCTTGCGGTCACGCATCAAGCAGGTGGCGTCGGGCCGATTCGGCGTCACGGCCGAATACCTGGTGTCGGCTGACCAGATCCAGATCAAGATGGCGCAGGGCGCCAAGCCCGGCGAAGGCGGTCAGTTGCCCGGCGGCAAGGTCAGCGAATACATTGGCCAGTTGCGTTATTCGGTGCCGGGCGTGGGCCTGATCTCGCCGCCGCCGCACCATGACATTTATTCGATCGAGGATCTGGCCCAGCTGATCCACGACCTGAAAAACGTCAACCCGCGCGCCAGCATCAGCGTAAAGCTGGTCAGTGAAGTCGG
>CBFGNA010000148.1:0-6212 GCA_965650045.1 uncultured Polaromonas sp. | reverse complement strand
CATGGTGATGATCCAGAAACGCACGACCACCTGCGTCTCCTTCCAGCCACTCTTCTCAAAGTGATGATGCAGCGGTGCCATCCTGAACAGGCGCCGGCCTTCGCCAAAACGCGCGCGGGTGTACTTGAAATAAATCACCTGCAGCATCACCGACAGCGCCTCGACGACAAAAATGCCGCCCATGATGGCGAGCACAATTTCCTGGCGCACGATCACCGCAATAGTCCCCAAAGCCGCCCCCAGCGCCAGCGCGCCGACATCACCCATGAAGACCTGCGCAGGGTGCGTGTTGAACCACAGAAAAGCCAGGCCGGCGCCCGCCATGGCCGAGCAGAAAATCAGAAGTTCGCCCGAGCCGGGAATGTGCGGAAAAAACAGGTATTTGGAATACACGGCGCTGCCGGTGACATAGGCAAACACGCCAAGTGCCGAACCCACCATCACCACCGGCATGATGGCCAGCCCGTCCAGCCCGTCCGTCAGGTTGACAGCGTTGCTGGAGCCCACGATGACCAGGTAAGTCAGCAGCACAAAGCCAAACACGCCCAGCGGATAACTGACTTCCTTGAAGAAGGGCAGTTGCAGGCCGGCCTTGGGCGGCAGGTTCACGTCAAAGCCCGATTGCACCCAGCTGAAAAACAGCTCCAGCACGCGCAGGTTGGAGCTCTCTGAAATACTGAACACCAGGTAGAGCGCCGCGAGAAGACCGATCACCGACTGCCACAGGTACTTTTCGCGCGAACGCATGCCCTCCGGATCCTTGTGCACCACCTTGCGCCAGTCGTCGGCCCAGCCGATGGCGCCAAAACCCAGGGTGACGATCAGCACAATCCAGACAAAACGGTTGCTCAGGTCGAACCACAGCAGGGTCGAGATGCCGATGGCCAGCAGGATCAACACGCCGCCCATGGTCGGCGTGCCGCTTTTGCTCAAATGGGTCTGCATCGCGTATTCGCGGATCGGCTGGCCGATTTTCAGGTGGGCAAGGCGGCGGATCACAAACGGGCCGGCAATGAGACCAATCAACAGGGCCGTCAGGGCCGCCATCACGGCACGGAAGGTCAGGTACTGGAACACCCGGAAATAACCAAACTCCGGAGATATGGTTTGCAACCACTGGGCCAGGCTAAGCAGCATCTCTTTTCTCCCCCTGTTGTTTTTGTTGAATGGCCGTGATCGCCTCCACCACGCGTTCCATCTTCATGAACCGCGAGCCCTTGACCAGCACGCTGCCCAGACCCGGCAGAGCGGCCGCCACCGCGGCCTGCAATGCGGAAAAGTCCGCCCCAAAATGACGTCCTGCGCCAAAGCTGGTGGCGGCATCGGCAGACTGGCTGCCCAGGGTGAACAAATGGTCAATCCCGCGCTCACGGGCATAACTGCCGGCTTCGACATGAAACGCCGGCCCCTGCTCACCCACCTCACCCATGTCGCCCAGTATCAGCAGGCGTGGGGCCGGCAGTTCGGACAGCACATCGATGGCGGCGCGCACCGAATCCGGGTTGGCGTTGTAGCTGTCATCAACCAGCGTGAAGGCGTGGCCTGCCAGCACGATTTGCAGGGCGCGGGAACGGCCCTTGACCGGTGAAAAAGAGGCCAGGCCCGCCCCGATGGCATCCAGCGGCGCACCGGCGGCCAATGCACACGCCACCGCCGCCAGCGCATTCTTGACGTTGTGGCGTCCGGCAAGCTGCAGCGGGAAGTCAAGCTTGCCAGAGGGCGTGTTGGCGTGGACCTGCCAGGCACCGTTGATCCAGCGCGACGAAGCCGTCACGTCGGCATCGCCCTGCACCGCGAAAGTAACCACGCGGCGCGATCCGGCCAGGGCTCGCCAGACCGGCGTGTAGGTGTCATCCGCCGGAAACACCGCCACGCCGGAAGCCGGCAGCGCGGCAATGACGGCACCGTTCTCATGGGCCACGGCTTCAACCGTCGCCATGAATTCGAGATGTTCACGCTGGGCGTTGTTGACCAGCGCCACCGTCGGTCTGGCCACCCCGGCAAGGTAGGCGATTTCACCCGGATGGTTCATCCCGAGTTCGACCACACCGGCTTCGTGGCCCGCGCGCAAGCGCAGCAGGGTCAGTGGCAAGCCAATGTCGTTGTTGAAATTTCCTTCCGTCGCGAAGGCGGCGTCGCCTTTCCATGCCCGCAGGATGGACGCAAGCATTTGCGTCACCGTGGTCTTGCCGTTGCTGCCGGTCACGGCAATCAGCGGCAAGCTGAACTGCGAGCGCCACCCCGCCGCCAGTTGACCCAGCGCCTTCAACGAATCGTCGACGAGCAAGCCTGGCTGGTTCGCCGACAACCCGCGTTGCGCCAGCGCGGCGACAGCGCCTTGCTGGCTGGCCTGCGAGAGAAAATCGTGCGCATCAAAACGCTCACCCTTGAGCGCCACAAACAGGTCCCCGGGCCGCAGGCTGCGTGTGTCACTGTGAACACGCGTGAACTGCAGGGTGCCATCACCCACAAGACGCGCCGAAGGCAGCCATTGCAGGGCCTGTTGCAGCGTCATCATGCCAAGCCCTCCATGGCGATCTGCGCGCCGGAGCCTTGCCCCAGTGCAGCTTCCGCCTGTGCCTTGTCGGAGAACGGCAGCTTGATGCCAGCGCTTTCCTGGTAGTTTTCGTGCCCCTTGCCGGCAATCAGGATCACATCACCGGCCTTGGCGCGGTTCACTGTGTCAGCAATGGCCAGCGCACGGTCAGGCTGGACCGACACTGTCTCGCTGCGGCGAAAGCCCTTGAGGACCTGGCCGATGATGCTTGCCGGATCCTCGCTGCGCGGGTTGTCACTCGTCAGCACCACATGATCGGCACCCTTTTCGGCGGCCGCTGCCATCAACGGCCGCTTGGTGGCATCACGTTCACCGCCGCATCCGAAGACGCACCACAGCTTGCCGCCCCGCTCCGCGGTGGGGAGCCTGAGCGCGCCCAGCACCTTCTCCAGCGCATCGGGCGTGTGTGCGTAGTCGATCACCACCAGCGGCCGGCCCGGCACCGAAATGGCGTCCATGCGCCCAGGCACTGAAGGCAGGTGGGTGCAAGCCTCCACCACGGCGTCCAGCGGCAGCCCGAGTGCACGCAGCGCGGCCATCACGCCCAGCAGATTGGACACGTTGTACAGCCCCACGGCACCGGTGGACAGCCGGTGGCAAGACCCCTCTTCGAACACGTCGAAGCGCATGCCATGTTCGTCCTGGTGAATGGCCTGCGCCCTGAGTCGTGACGGTGCGGCACAGGAAACAGTCCAGACATCCAGACCCGAATCGCGCAAGGCCGAGGCCAGCGCGGCGCCTTGGGGGTCATCGATGTTGAGCACCGCGGCCTTGAGGCCGGGCCAGCCGAAGAGCCGTGCTTTTGCCGCCCAGTAAGACGCCATGTCGCCGTGGTAGTCGAGGTGATCCTGCGTGAAGTTGGTGAAGATGGCCACGCGTAGGGCCGTCGCGTCGAGGCGATGTTCGGCAATGCCAATGGACGAAGCCTCCAGTGCGCAGGCGGCGAAGCCTTCATCGACCCAGCGCCGCAACTGCTGCTGCAGCAGCACAGGATCGGGTGTTGTCAGCCCGTTGAACACCATCGCGTCCGGTTGCCCCATGCCCAGGGTGCCCACCACGCCGCAGGGCCGCTTGAGCCGCTCCAGCGCCTGCGCCAGCCACCAGGCGGTCGAGGTCTTGCCATTGGTGCCCGTTACCGCAAGCAGGTCCAGTTGCTGGCTGGGATGACCGAAAAATTCGGCAGCAATCGGCGCCGTGGCCAGTTTCAATCCGGGGTAAGCCGCCACGCGGTTGTCCGAGAAGCCGTAATTTTCCACGCCCTCACGCTCGACCAGGCAGGCTTGTGCACCGGCATCCAGCACACCCGTGACATAGCGGCGCGCATCGGTGGCCGCACCCGGCCAGGCGATAAAGCCGTCACCCGCGCCCACCTTGCGGCTGTCCGACCACAGGCTGCCGCTCACCCGCTGGCGCAACCACTGCGCGGCCTGACCGGGCGTCTGCAATTGCTCCATCAGAACGACTCCTCGACGGGGCTGTAGACGATTTGCGGCTTCACGCTCATGTCCGGCTGCACGCCCATCATGCGCAGGGTCTGCTGCACCACCTCGCTGAACACCGGCGCGGCGGCCACGCCGCCGAAATATTTGCCGTCACTCGGCTCGTCGATCATGACCGCCACGATGATGCGCGGGTTGTCAATGGGTGCCATGCCGGTGAACCAGGCGCGGTATTTGTTGCTGGCGTAGCCTTTGCCCACCTGCTTGTGCGCGGTGCCGGATTTGCCACCGACGGAGTAACCCACGGTTTGGGCCAGGGGACCGGTACCGTTCGGGCCGGCCGCCATCTGCAGCATCTTGCGAACGGCGCGTGCGTTCTCGGCAGAAAAGACCCTGACGCCGGTTGCCGGTTCGCTGCTCTTGAGCATGGTGACCGGGATGATCTGCCCGTCGTGGGCAAAAGCCGTGTAGGAGTGCGCCATCTGGAACAGGGAGGCAGACAGGCCGTAGCCGTACGCCATGGTGGCCTGCTCCACCGGACGCCAGGTTTTCCAGGGCCGCAACCTGCCGGTGACAGCCCCCGGAAACTGGATCTGCGGCTTCTGGCCGTAACCCAGCGCGGTGTAGGTGTCCCACATTTCGTGCGGGCTCATCTTCTGGGCGATCTTCAGCGCGCCGACGTTGCTCGATTTCTGGATCACACCTTCCACCGTCAGCGTGCCGTAGTTGTGGGTGTCGCTGATGGTGAAACCACCGATGCTGTAGCGGCCGGGGCCGGTTTCCACCAGCGTCTGCGGTTTGATGCGGCCAGCCTCCAGCGCCATGGCCACCGTGATCGGCTTCATGGTCGAGCCGGGCTCAAAGGTATCGGTGATGGCACGGTTGCGAAGTTGTTCACCCGTCAGGTTCTGCCGCTTGTTCGGCTCATAGCTGGGGTAATTGGCAAGCGCCAGGACCTCGCCCGTGATGGCATCAAGCACGACCACGCTGCCGGCCCTGGCCTTGCGCGCGATGACGGCGTCGCGCAGCTTCTGGTAGGCAAAGAACTGCACCTTGCTGTCCAGGCTGAGCTGGATGTCCTTGCCCTCCAGCGGTGGCACCTGCTCGCCCACGTCCTCAACCACCCGGCCCAGCCGGTCCTTGATCACGCGGCGCGATCCGGCCTTGCCGGCCAGATCCTTGTTGAAGGCCAGCTCGATCCCCTCCTGCCCGCGGTCCTCGATGTTGGTGAACCCGACCACATGCGCTGCGGTCTCGCCCTCGGGATACCGGCGCTTGTATTCCTTGCGCTGGTAAATTCCCTTGATGCCCAGCGCATGGATTTTCTGGGCGACAGGCTCATCCACCTGGCGCTTGATCCAGACAAAGGTTTTGTCTTCGTCAGCCAGTTTTTTGTTCAGCTCGGCCAGCGGCATTTCCAGCAAGCTTGCCAGCTCACTGAGTTGCGCCCGGTTGGCGTCCACATCTTCGGGAATCGCCCAGATGCTGGGCGCCGGCACGCTGGTCGCAAGCAACAGGCCGTTGCGGTCAAGAATGCGGCCGCGGTTGGCCGGCAGTTCCAGCGTGCGTGCGAAGCGTACCTGGCCCTGCCGCTGGAAAAAGTCGTTGCCGATCACCTGGACATAGGCGGCACGGCCGGCCAGACCGGCAAAAGCCAGCGCAATGCCGGCCACGATCAGCTTGCTGCGCCAGACCGGGGTCTTGCTGGCGAGCAGCGGGCTGGACGAATAAAGCACGCTGCGGCTCATGGGCGAGCCTCGCCTGCCGGCGCCTGCTTGTAGCTGACATACGCGGTGATGGCCGGCGTCGCGGTGCGCATCTGCAGTCGCGCTTTGGAAATCTGCTCGACACGCAAGGGCGTGGCTTGCGCACTTTTTTCAACCTGCAGGCGTTCCCTGTCCACTTCGAGTTTTCGTCCAAGCGCCGCGCTTTTTTCAAGCTCGACGTACAGACGGCGCGACTCGTATTGCGTGTGCACCAGGTACAGCGCACTGAACAGCACCGCCATCAGCAACACCACATTCAAACGTGTCATGGCACCCACCCGCCATTCACTTCGTGCAATGCGCTGGCCCCCACACTGTTCACTTCGTGTAATGCGCTGCCCCCCGCGGGGGCTGATTTCCCTTGGGACGGCCCGGCGGGAAACCTGGCCCCCACGCTGTTCACTTCGTGTAATGCGCTGCCCCCCGCGGGGGCTGATTTCCCTTGGGACG
>CBFGNA010000147.1:0-6238 GCA_965650045.1 uncultured Polaromonas sp. | reverse complement strand
CACCTGCTGATCGCCGACGACAGCGCCTTGCCGGCGGTCGAAACCATACTCGCCGCGCTGCCCGCAGGGGCCCACGCGCGGGTGCTGCTGGAAGTGATCCGTGCCGACGAGCAACGCCCGCTGCACAGTGCCGCAGCGCTGGACGTGCGCTGGCTGCCGCGCGGCGCGGATCACCGTGCTGCCGGCCAGCCGCTGGAGAAAGCCTTGCGCGAAGGTCCGGCGATTCCGGCAGAGGCCCGCATCTACCTGGCCTGTGAAGCAGCGGCCATGCGCCGCATCCGCCAGGTGTTGATCAGTGACTTGGGTGTGGCGCGCAACCGCATCGTGGGACGCGGTTACTGGAAGCTCGATGTCGTGAACCATCCGGACCATGACTATGGGGAAGACAGCTGATCTCGCCGCAACCCGCAGGCTGAAATTTTTAAGTGTTTTAGCCCTCCAGCCCCCGTCAGACGGGCGCAAGCAGCTCCTGAATTCATAGCGTTTCGCGGCGTCACCGGTTTGCCTGAAACGGTAGTTGGAACTCCCCCTTGCCTCGCCCCGCTGGGCGATGGCAGGGAGCCTCATCTGGCCGCATGCGCTGCGTTCGCGTGCAAACATAAAGGTCTGTTGCGAATCCGGAGTCCTTGAAGCGCTTTGCGCTTCAAGGACTCCGGATTCTCTTCCCCGCATTGCTTGTTCCCACCCGTCGGGCTGGGCCGAGGAGCGGAGCAGAAAATGGATCAGGGCGAGCGATTGTCTGAGCCGAACGCGAGTTCGAGCTCGACCCCATTTTTTGCGAGCACCACAGGCTGCCCGCAGCGAAGCGGAGGGACCCAGACCATCGGGTCGCCTTTTCTTTGGTGACTTTCTTTTGGCGAAACAAAAGAAAGTTACTTGCCGCCGGGCAACCCCCGGCCAACGGGTGCGGGCATACCAAGCGGCCCGAGGATGCCAGCAGGGTCCCCGGATCCAGCCGGGACAACATACGGGGCAATCAGCCGCCGGTGACCTCAAACCGCGAAGTCAACTCCCCCAGATTCAACTCCCCCAACACATCCTGCAGCCGCACCCGCGCCTGCCGCGTCTTGGCAGCATTCGGCGCAGCCGGCCGGCTGGCAATGATGAGTTCGTTTTTCATCGAGTGCTCCCAGCCCACCAACTCCGTCACCGTCACCTGGTAACCGTTGGCCTCCAGCTGGAGGCAACGCAGCACATTGGTGATCTGGCTACCGAACTCGCGGGTGTGCAGCGGGTGCCGCCAGAGTTCGGCCAGCGGGTTTTTCGACAGGCTCAGCGCCTTGTTTTTGCGCAGCACGCCGGCCACCTCGGCCTGGCAGCAGGGCACCAGCACCATGTGGCGCGCGCGCTTGGCCAGGCCAAAAGCAATCGCGTCGTCGGTGGCGGTGTCGCAGGCATGCAGCGCGGTGACGATGTCCACCTGCGCCGGCAATTCTGCCGAGGTTGTGGCTTGCTGCACCGAGAGGTTCAGGAAAGCCATGCGGGCAAAACCCAGACGCTGCGCCAGCTCGCGCGACTTGTCCACCAGCTCGGCGCGCGTCTCGATGCCGTAAATGGTGCCGGACGGTTTGTCGCCGGCGTGCGCCACATTGAAGAACAGGTCGTACAGGATGAAGCCGAGGTAGGACTTGCCGGCGCCATGGTCGGCCAGCGCAAAGGTGTTGCCGCCCGCAGAGACCTCCTCCAGCAGCGGCGCGATGAACTGGTACAGGTGGTAGACCTGCTTGAGCTTGCGGCGGGTGTCCTGGTTGAGCTTGCCTTCCCGCGTGAGGATGTGCAGTTCCTTGAGCAGGGCGATGGACTGGCCGGGGCGGATTTCCTCGATCACCTGAGGGGCCGGTGCGGCGCGGGATGTACTTTTTGGGGGCATGGGCCTGCAGTCTAGCGCCCGACGGCTGCGGGCGCTCCGGCCAGGCGCTAGACCCGCGTCATGCCTCGGGCCAGTTGTGTTTGCGGCAGGAAGGCGCCCGCAGTGCGCAGTGTCTGCACCAGGTCCTGGGTATCGAGGTCATGCGCCGGCTGGCCGGTGCGGATGGACTGCGCAGCGGCGGTGCCCACGGCCTGGCCCATCATGTAGGCGGCCGACTGGGCGCGGATGGAGCCATGCACCTTGGTGTCGCTGGAGTGGCAGCGGCCCGCCACCCACAGGTTGTCCCACCCGCGCGGCACCAGGATGCTGTAGGGGATGCCCACACATTCGCCATGGCCCAGGTTGTCCTTGCCGTGGAAGTCCTTGAGAAAGCGTTCGTACTCCTTGCGGCTGGTGTCGCTGGGGTGCACGTCGGTGGGACGGTTGTAGACGGCCACCTGGTCCGGGAACTGCCGGCGCGCCAGGAAATCCCCGATGGTGAGTTCGAACTCACCCACGATGCGGCGCGAGTCGCGCACCCCCATGGACGGCGCCGTGGTCAGCAGTTCGACCTGCTCGCAGCCGGGGACGTACTGGCGGTAGAACTCGGTGTACTCGCGGGCCAGTTTGCGGCCGAACACCATGCCGTCGGACAGGCTGCGAATGTCCAGCGGATTCAGATTGAACACATGACCCGCATTGAGCGTGGCGCCGGTCGGCCCGACGCGGTTCATGCCGGGGAAGAACCGGTCCTCCTGCGTGAAGAAGCCATCCTCGATGGCTTTGGGCACAAATTCGCTGCGCACACGCGCCTTGATCTTGTCCAGGCCATCGCCGGCATAGGCCGGGTCGTCCCAGTTCATGCCGCCGATGATCGAACACAGCGTGCTGGGCGCCACCGTCTCGGTATCACGCAGGACCACCTTGCACTCGGCGCCGGCCAGCGTGGCCAGTGCCGCATCACCCGTGGCGTCCACAAAAGCCCGGGCCGGCACGAAGCGCAGGCCTTCGACGTTGCTCAGCACCACGCCGTTGATGCGGCGCCCGTCCACATCGGCCTCGACCACGCGCGTGAAGAAGCGCACTTCCACCCCGGCCTGGACCGTGAAGTCATCGAGGATGCGTTTGAGGTGTTCCGGACTGAAAGGCACCCAGCGGTTGAGCTGGCGGTTCAGGTAATCCTGCGTCACCTGGGGCGCGAAAGCCTTTTGCTCCCACATGGTGCCAAGAAGCTCCTTCATGAAGCCCCCGACCAGCATTCGCTCCCCGTCCGATACCGGGCCGAAGGATGCCACCAGCCCGCTGGTGCCCATGCCGCCCAGGCAGCCCGTTGCTTCGGCCAGCAACACCTTCAGGCCCAGCCGCGCTGCGCAAACCGCGGTGGCGGTGCCAGCCGGCCCGCCGCCTGCGACCACCAGGTCATAAGGTTCGTCGGAGGCAATGGTGCGCGATAGTTGGTAGGTCTGGCTCACGGGGGGTTCTCACTTCTGGGCGGGCAGCAACCGGGTCAGCGCTGCAAACCGTTTCATTTCGCTCTGGATGAAAGCGGCGAATTCCGCCGGCCCCTGCGGCGCGAGTTCGAAGCCCATCGCTTCGAGCGGCTTCGCCATGTCGGGCGCCTTGAGGACTTCGATCAGGTCCTTGCCGATCTGCTGGGTGATGTCCGGCGGCATACCGGCCGGGCCGCAGACGCCGGCCCAGTTCACCGCTTCGAAACCCGGCAGGGTCTCGGCAATCGCGGGCCACTGCGGAAACAGCGGGCTGCGCTGAGCGCTGGTCACACCCAGGATCTTCATCTGGCCGGACTTGAGAAAGGCCCCCGCCGAACTCGCGACCGAAAAACCCATGGGCAATACGCCGCCGACGATGTCGGTGTACATCTTGGCAGCGCCGTTGTAGGGCACATGCTGCATCTGGATGCCCGCCATCTGGTTGAGCATTTCACCGGCCACGTGGGCCGAGGTTCCAATGCCGTTGGAGCCGAAAGCAATACTGTCCGCCGGACGGCTTTTGGCATGGGCGATCAGGCCCTTGATGTCGGAGGCAGGGAAGTTGGCAGCAGCGACCAGCGCCACGGTGTAGTAGCCTGCGCGCGCAACCGGCTGCAAGTCCTTCAGCTCGTAGGGCAGGTCCTTGCGCTGCAGGGCGTTGATGCTCAGCGAACTGCCCAGCAGTCCCAGGGTATAGCCGTCGGCAGGCGAACGCGCCAGGGCCTGGGTGCCGATCACCACGCCACCGCCGGGCTTGTTCTCGATCACCACGGACTGCTTCCAGTGCTTTTCGAGGCGCTCGCCCAGCAGGCGCGCCAGCCGGTCTGCCGCGCCGCCGGGCGGCTGGGGCACCAGCAACTTCACCGGGCGTGATGGAAATTTCGGGCCTTGCGCCCAGGCCGGAGCCGCGAGTGCGGCGAGGGCGCCAAGCACGGCCTGGCGCCGTTGAAGATCGAAAGCAGCGGTCATGGGGTGTCTCCGGAAATGGGGCCGTTGTGGCCTCTGCTGCCCATGGTGCGGCGCCTGCCGGCAGGCGTCAAATGAAAAGAGTTGCCCAGGCCATAACCTTGGGTTATGTTCCTGCAATGAATTTACGCCACATGGAAGTCTTTCGCGCCGTCATGCTCACCGGCGGCGTCGTGGGCGCCGCAGAACTGCTGCACATCTCGCAGCCGGCGGTCAGCAAGATGCTGGCGCAGGCCCAGCGACAGCTGGGCTTTGCGCTGTTCATGCGCATCAAGGGCCGGCTGGTTCCCACTGCCGAAGGCCAGGCGCTGCACACCGAGGTGGAAACCCTGTGGCGCAGCGTTCAGCGCGTGCAGGATGTCTCCCGCAGCCTGGCCACGCCGCGCAGCGGCATGCTGACCCTGGCGGTCTCGGCCAGCCTCGCGCCCTACCTGGTGCCGCGCACGCTGGCCACGCTGACCCGGCGCTTTCCGGGGCTGCAGACCCGCATGGAAATTCTGGTCACACCGATCATGGTGGATGCGCTGCTGGACCGCACGGCCGACATCGGCGTGGCGATCCTTCCCAACGACCATCCCAACCTGGTGCAGGTGTCGCGCCATGATTGCGGTTTTGCCTGTGTGCTTCCCGAAGGCCACAAGCTGGCCAAAAAACGCATCGTGACGCCGGACGACCTGGTCGGCGAACGCCTGATTGGCTCGCCCGCCGACACACCCTATGGCCAGGCGCTGCTGCGTGCCTATGGACCCCATGCATCCACGCTGAACGTCCAGTCGCTCGTGCGATCAGCGACGTCGGCCTGCTGGCAGGCACAGGCGGGCGGCGGCATCGCCGTGGTGGATCGCGCCGCCGTGGCCGGCACCACCTTCCGCCAGCTGGTGGTCCGGCCGTTTCAGACGGCCACCCGCCTGCCCATCGCCGTGCTGCACAACCGCTACCGGCCGTTGTCGGTGGTTCAGCAGGCCTTTTGCGATGCTTTTGCGGCGGTCTGGAAACGGGACATGGTCAAGTGAACGCCGGCCAGCAACATCTGCCTGGAATTCCGGCCGCCATTTAGATTGCACACAATTTAATTGTGAGATACAATTGCACCATGCTGACAAAAACCGACGCCATGCTGCAACTGGACAACCAGCTGTGTTTTGCGCTTTATTCCACCTCGCTGGCGATGACCAAGCTCTACAAGCCCCTGCTTGAGGAGTTGGAGCTGACGTATCCGCAGTACCTGGTCATGCTGGTGCTGTGGGAGCGCGACGGGCTGATGGTGTCGGAGATCGGCGACCGCCTGTACCTGGACTCGGGCACGCTGACGCCACTGCTCAAGCGGCTTGAAGCCTCGGGCCTGATCTCGCGCATCCGCGCGGTTGAAGACGAGCGCCGTGTCCACATCACCCTGACGGCGGCGGGCCGCAAGCTCAAAAGCCGCGCCGCAAAAATCCCGGGCTGCATTCTGGAAGCCAGCCAGTGTTCGATTCCCGAACTGACCGCCCTGACCCGGCAAATGCAGACCCTGCGCGAGCGGCTGGTTGCCTAGATCCGCATTTTCAATTTTTACCCCGCTTCATTCCGAAGCAAACTCCAAAGGAAGCACCATGACCACCCTCGAAAAAGTCCTCTACACCGCCAAAGCCCACACCACCGGCGGCCGCGATGGCAAGTCCAAAACCGATGACGGCCGCCTGGACGTCACGCTGAGCTCGCCCGGCACTGCCGGCACCGGCACCAACCCCGAGCAGCTGTTTGCCGCCGGTTACGCGGCCTGCTTCATCGGCGCCATGAAGGCTGTCGGCGGCATGAAAAAAATCGCTGTGCCGGACGATGTCTCCATCGACTCCAGCGTGGACCTGGGCAAGATTCCTGCCGGCTACGGCATCGCCGTGCGCCTGGACGTGACCCTGCCGGGCATGGACCGCGCCGCTGCACAGGCCCTGAT
>CBFGNA010000146.1:0-6371 GCA_965650045.1 uncultured Polaromonas sp. | reverse complement strand
ATCAAGAACCGCTTCGGCGCCGTCAACGAAATTGGTGTGTTCGCCATGACCGAAAAGGGCTTGAAGGGCGTGACCAACCCGAGCGCCATTTTCCTGAGCCAGCACAGCGAGCCGGTGCCCGGCAGTTGCGTCTTGGTCACCTTGGAAGGCACGCGGCCCCTGCTGGTCGAGATCCAGGCGCTGGTGGACAGCGGCGGCCCCAGTCCGCGCCGCCTGTCGGTCGGCCTGGACCGGGACCGGCTGGCCATGCTGCTGGCGGTGCTGCACCGCCACGCGGGCATCGCCTGCATGGACCAGGACGTGTTTGTCAACGCGGTCGGCGGCGTGCGCATCAGCGAGCCGGCGGCCGATCTGTCGGTGATGCTGGCCATCACTTCCAGCCTGCGCGGCAAGCCGCTGCCCAAGGGCTTCATCGCTTTTGGCGAGGTCGGCCTGGCTGGTGAGGTGCGCCCCGCGCCGCGCGGCCAGGAGCGGCTCAAGGAGGCCGCCAAGCTGGGTTTCAGCGTGGCCGTGGTGCCCAAGGCCAACGCGCCGAAAAAAGCCATTGAGGGCCTGACCATCCACGCGGTCGAGCGGGTGGAGCAGGCCATCGACGTGGTGCGCAGCCTGCAATAGGTTCATACTGTTGCGTTCTGAAAAAGGGGAGCGCTTATGGAACTGGTCATCTCGGCGGGGCTGATTGCCGCGGTCGTACTCTGGGGGCTGGTGTCTCCCGCTTCCCTGGACAGCGTGTTCAGCGACCTGCTGGGCAGCATCACCCACAACTTCGGCTGGTTTTATCTCTGGGTTGTCCTGGGCCTGGTGCTGCTGGCCTTTTTTCTGGCCGTCAGCCGTTATGGTGACCTCAAGCTCGGCGACGAAGACGATGAACCCGAGTTTTCAGTGGGTGCGTGGTTTGCCATGCTGTTTGCTGCGGGCATGGGCATCGGCCTGGTGTTCTGGGCGGTGGCCGAGCCGGTTTCCCACTATGTGACCGCACCGCCCGGCGTGACACCCGGCACACCCGAGGCCGCCAACACCGCCATGCGTTATGCCTTCTTCCACTGGGGGCTTCATCCCTGGGCGATTTACGGCATCGTCGGGCTGTCGATTGCGTTTTTCCAGTTTCGCCGCAAGTCCCCAGCGCTGGTCAGCTCCGTGACCGACGCGCTGCCCTGGGACTTCATCCGGAGGCTCTCGCCAGCCTTCAACGTGTTGGCCGTTGTGGCCACGGCGTTTGGTGTCGCCGCTTCGCTCGGCATGGGTGCCACACAGATCAACAGCGGCCTGCACGCGGTGTTCGGCCTGCCGGTGGGTGCGGCGTCGCAGGCCGGCATCATCGTGGTGACCACCGTGCTGTTTCTGGCTTCCGCCCTGAGCGGCGTCGGCCGGGGCATCAAGTGGCTCTCCAGCGGCAATCTCCTGCTCGCCGCCGGGCTGGCCCTGGCCGTGTTGCTGGTCGGCCCAACCATCGCCATCATCGACACGTTTACCAACACGCTGGGGTCGTATCTGAGCGAATTCGTGCGCATGAGCCTGCGCATGACGCCCTTCCGCGAAAACGCGTGGGTCGGCGACTGGACCATTTTCTACTGGGCCTGGTGGCTGTCCTGGTCGCCTTTTGTGGGCTTGTTCATCGCGCGCGTTTCGCGTGGACGCACCATCCGCCAGTTCATTGCCGGAACGGTGCTGGCGCCCACGCTGGTCGGGTTTGCGTGGTTTTCCATTTTCGGCGGGACGGCGCTGAACATGGAGATTTTCCAGGGCGTCCCGCTGGCCGAGGCGGTCAAGGCCGATGTCTCCACCGCGCTGTTTGCCATGTTCAGCGCATTGCCCGGCGGCGCCATCATGTCGGTGGTGGCCACCGTGCTGGTCCTGGTGTTTTTCGTCACCTCGGGCGATTCGGCCACGCTGGTGCTGGCCATGATGAGCAGCCGCGGCGACCCCGAGCCGCAGGCGCGCGTGAAGATCATCTGGGGGACGCTGGTCTCAGGCATTGCGCTGAGCCTGCTGTTCGCCGGTGGCCTGAAAGCGGTGCAGACCGCCACAATTGTTTTTGCGCTGCCGTTTTCGCTGGTGGTGCTGCTGATGGCGGTTTCGCTGACGCGGGCCATCCGGCAGGACTGGCTGGCCGACCAGCAGCGGGAAAAGGCTCTGCGCCGCAAGATGCAGGCCCTGCTCAAGGACCGCTAGGGCCCGTTCAGGTGCGGGTGGTGCAAGGGCCGCTATAAAAATAGTAGCTGCTTGCGCCCGCCGGACGGGGGCTGCAGGCCTAAATGGCTTGAAAAATTAGTCAGGCATCCGACTACGCACTCCCCGCAGCCGGCCGGTCCGCCGTGGCTGCGAAAATGGCGCCATGAACTTCCAGAAAATTCTCGTCCCGATCGCCGGTGTCGCCGTGGTGCTGCTGGCTTACCGCAGCTATGGCTGGGCCGGCGTGGCCGCCGCCGTGGGCGGTCTGCTGATGTGGGTGCTGCTGCATTTCACGCGCATGATGCAGGTGCTCAGGCGGGCGGCCGACCAGCCCATTGGGTATGTCGCCAGCGCCGTCATGCTCAACGCCAAGCTCAAGCCCGGGCTGACGCTGCTGCATGTGGTGGCCATGACGCGTTCTCTCGGCGCCTTGCGCTCGCCCAAGGATGAGCAGCCCGAAATTTTTGTCTGGACCGACACGTCCGGCTCGTCGGTGACCTGCACCTTCGCCGGCGGCAAGCTCAGCCATTACGAGTTGTTCCGGCCCGCCCTGCCCGAGACAGAGGCGCCGGCGCTTTCCGATTCCAGCCAGCCGCCACCGGCCCCGTAAAATCAGCGATTCGGGTTTTGCCGGCACCGGCATGGCCCGCCTCAGCCATCCACAGAACCACCCACAGAGGATTCCCACATGTCCCCCCTTCCCCCTTCCATGGCAGACCGTGACGGCAAGATCTGGATGGACGGCCAGATGGTCGACTGGCGTGACGCCAAGATCCATGTGCTGAGCCACACCCTGCATTACGGCTGCGGTGCCTTTGAGGGCGTGCGCGCTTACAACACCGCCAACGGCACGGCCATCTTCCGGCTCGAAGAGCACACCGAGCGCCTGTTCAACAGCGCCAAAATCCTGCGCATGAAAATTCCGTTCAGCATGGACGAAGTCATGGACGCGCAAAAAGCCGTGGTGCGCGAGAACAATCTGGAGTCCTGCTACCTGCGCCCGCTGACCTGGATCGGCTCGCAAAAACTCGGCGTTTCGCCCAAGGGCAACACCATCCACCTGATGGTCGCCGCCTGGGCCTGGGGCGCTTACCTCGGTGAAGAGGGCATGAAACGCGGCATCCGTGTGAAGACCTCCAGCTACACGCGCCACCACGTCAACATCACCATGACGCAGGCCAAGGCGGTCAGCAACTACACCAACTCCATCCTCGCCAACATGGAAGCGCTGGACGACGGCTACGACGAAGCGCTGCTGCTCGACGCCTCCGGTTTTGTCAGCGAAGGCGCGGGCGAGAACATCTTCGTGATCAAGGGCGGCGTGGTCTACACGCCCGACCTGTCGGCCGGCGCACTCAACGGCATCACGCGCAACACCATCCTGCACATCTGCAAGGACCTGGGCCTCGAACTGGTGCAAAAACGCATCACGCGCGACGAGGTCTACATCGCCGACGAGGCCTTCTTCACCGGCACCGCCGCGGAAGTCACGCCGATCCGCGAACTCGACCGCATCGAGATCGGCGCCGGTTCGCGCGGGCCCATCACCGAAAAAATCCAGAGCGCGTTTTTTGACATCGTCAACGGACGCAATCCCAAGTATTCCCACTGGCTCGCGAAAGTCTGATCATGCCTACCTCCTTCACCGTCGAACTGCTGGCCAAAGACCTGAACCCGCAAGGCGGCGTGTTCTGCCCCAGCCCCAAAGCGGACATGAAAATCTGGAACAGCCACCCCAAGGTCTACCTGGATGTGGCGCGCACCGGCGAAGCCAAGTGTTCGTATTGCGGCACGGTGTACAAGCTGAAAGACGGTGAGCATTTCGGCGGTGGACATTGACCCACCCCCGAGGCGGCCTGCGGCCGCTTCCCCCTCCAGGGGGCGCCATCTGCGGCCCGGCAAAGCCGGTTCCGCGATGGCCCTGGAAGGGAAGATGTGATGCCTGAGGCCCTCGTCGTTGCTCCGCAGTGGATAGGCGACGCAGTCATGACCGAACCGCTGCTGCGGCGCCTGCATGCGCGCGGTGAAAAACTCACTGTGGGCGCGCTGCCCTGGGTGGCGCCGGTCTATCGCGCCATGCCGCAGGTGCACGAGGTGATCGAGTTTCCGTTCGCGCACGGCGGCCTGCAGTTCAAGGCACGCCGCGCGCTGGCCCGGCAGGTCGAAGGCCGCTTCGATACGGCCTACGTCCTGCCCAACTCCCTGAAAAGCGCGCTGCTGCCACTGCTGGCCGGCATTCCCAAACGCATCGGTTATCTCGGCGAGGCGCGCCTCGGCCTGCTGACGCACCGCCTGAAAAATCCGGCCAAGGGGCAGCGCCCGCCCATGGTGGCGTTTTATTCGGCGCTCAGCGGGGAGGCGGATCTGGCGGCCGACAGGCCTGTGCTGCAGATGCCGGACAGCGACGTGGTGCAGGCGCTGTCCGCGCTCGGTTTGCAGCGCGGCGCTTATGTGGTGTTTGCGCCCGGCGCTGAATATGGTCCGGCCAAACGCTGGCCGGCTGCGCACTTTGCGGCGTTGGCGCAAAGCCTGGATGTGCCGGTGGTGCTGCTGGGCTCCGGCAAGGAGGCCGCGCTGTGCGAAGAAATTGCAGCGCCGGTCAATGCGCTACAGGCGGGGAAGTGCCTGAACTTCGCGGGCAAAACCACCCTGGTGCAAGCCCTGTGCGCCATCGCTGCCGCAAGACAGGTGGTCAGCAATGATTCCGGCCTGATGCATGTGGCCGCGGCCTTTGGCGTGCCGCAGGTCGCGATTTTTGGTTCGTCCAGCCCGCTACACACCCCGCCGCTGAGCGAGCGGGCCACCGTGTTGTGGCTCAAGAACGATCCGGACTACCGGCCGCCGCTCGACTGTGCGCCCTGCTTCGAGCGCGAATGTCCGCTGGGCCACACCCGCTGTCTGAACGACATCAGCGCGGCACGTGTGCTGTCGGCCCTGCCGGTACCGCAACCTGGAAGTAGCGAAACAAAATGAAAGTGATGGATTCGTGCCTAGGGCAAGGCGCAAGCTGCAGCGAAGGCTGGACGCCTTCGCAAGGGTTGCAACGCCGCCCTGGGTGCGAAGACGCGCTTGCATGTTTCGATATTTTCGGGGTGCGGTATTAGGCCGGAAACGCTTCCAGCGCGTTGAAGCCGGCCTGCGGTTGTCCTGGCGTGCGCGCCACGTTCATGACCCAGCAGACCATCGCGAAGTAGCCGACCAGCGTCGTCAGCTCGACCACGCCCTGTTCGCCGAAAACGGCCAGGGCCGCCGCATAGGACGCATCACAGACGCCGTGGTGCGCCAGCAGTTCCGTCACCAGGTCCACGGCGGCCGCCTCGTCGGCGGCCGTACCTTGCGGGTACTTGCCAGCGGCGACAGCGTCCAGCACCGCCTGCGCCACGCCGGCCTTGAGCGCCAGCGGCGCATGCACCAGCCACTCGAACTGGTTGCTCAGCTGCCGCGCCACCAGGCACATGGACAGCTCGCGGATGCGTACGTCCAGCACGCAGTCAAAACGCAGGTATTCACCGACCTTGCCGACTCGGGCCATCAGTTCGGGACTGCGCAACAGCGGGATGAAGGGGCCCAGCACGGCCTTGCGCGGACCGGCAATCAGCTCGTCCGCCGAGGCGCGCTGCGCTGCAGACATGGTGTCTGGCGCCATCATCGGAAGGCGCTCTTGCGGCTGACCAGAAAAGCCCTGGGCGGCGGGTGCGTTGGGGCGGTTTGGGCTCACGGTGAACTCCTGCAGGCGTGGTGGCTGGGGGCACCGATGGTACCGCGCAGCCGCAGGGCGACAGGCAAAAAAAAGCCACCTCGCGGTGGCTTGTGAAAGTCCCCTTTCGGGGACGTCGTTGAGATCGGACCGGTCTGTTGATCGACCTTGCTTCCTCGCCTTTTTGCCTTGTTCTTGAATCACGTGTTGTCACAGCAACCGCTCGACTGTAGGGGGCAGGCCGTCGCAGCGGCATCCCCCAAATAGGGGAGGGCTGTGGCTTTCAGGATGAAAAAGCACAGGAATCAAGACTTATTTCACGCTGGCGGACCGCCTGCGGCATCTTTGAGTGCGTCCAGCAGTTTGGCGGCGTCTGCAGCTGCTTGGGCAGGATCGGCCGGGGGCGCGGCCTGCTTGACCAGATCTTCCAGCCCCGGCTTGGGCAGGTCGGCCAGCGGATTCGACGGCACCGCCGGTTTGGCCGAGCCGGCCTGATCGAGCG
>CBFGNA010000145.1:0-6385 GCA_965650045.1 uncultured Polaromonas sp. | reverse complement strand
GGCGCTGGCCTTCGAAGGCCTGACGGCACGCGAAACCGGCGAACGTTTGCACTGCACCGAGCGCACTGTCAACTACCACATGGCCAACGCCATGACCAAGCTCAGGGTGGACAACAAGATGTCGGCCATCCAGCGTGCCTGCTGGCTGGGCGTGATCTGAAACCGGTCGCCACCCGGACTGATGTTTTCCGGTGGCTTGAATATTGCATCCGGACTGTGGTTACATTACGCAAACTGTCCGGGCAAACTCCCGCAGGCTGATCCACCCTTTTTTTCAAAGGAATTCGTCATGAAACGTCGCTCCCTCTTTGCCCTCGCCACTTCCGCGGTGCTGGTTACCGCCTTGCTGGCGCCGGCGTTCGCCCAGGCGCAGCCCAAGACGCTGAGGATTGTTCCGCATTCCAACATCACCATCCTGGACCCGATCTGGACCACGGCGTTTGTGACCCGCAACCATGGCTACATGATTTACGACACCTTGTTCGGAACCGATCTGGAAGGCAAGGTCAAGCCCCAGATGGTGGACACGTGGAGCGCGTCCAAGGACAACAAGGTCTGGACCTTCACCCTGCGTGATGGCCTGGAGTTTCATGACGGCAAACCGGTGACCAGCGAAGACGTGGTGGCCTCGCTCAAACGCTGGGCCAGCCGTGACAGCTTTGGCGGCGTCATGGCCAAAAGCCTGGCGGGCTACGAAACGCCCAATGCCAAGACCTTCATCATCCGGTTCAACCAGCCTTTTGGCGTGATGCTGGAAGCACTCGGCAAACCCTCGTCGAATGTGCCCTTCATCATGCCGGCGCGTATTGCGGCCACCCCAGGCAGCGAACAGATCAAGGAAAACATTGGCTCCGGGCCCTACAAGTTCGTCGCCGCGGAGTACAAGCCCGGCGAAAAGCTGGTGTATGTCAAGAACGAGAAATACAAGCCACGCAGCGAGAAACCTGACGGCACCACCGGCGGCAAGAATGTTTATCTGGACCGTGTCGAATGGATCATCATTCGCGATCCGCAAACCCAGTTCAATGCGCTGCTGGCCGGCGAGGTGGACCTGATCGAGCAGCCTGCTTTCGAGCAGTACGCCTCGCTCAAGGCCGCCAAGGACATCCAGATCGTTGACGCCCAGCCTGCCGGCTTGCAGTTCATCTTCCGGTTCAATCACCTGCATGCCCCGTTTGACAACGTCAAGATCCGCCAAGCTGCGATGATCGCGATGGGGCAGGAAGCTTTCCTGAAAACCCAGGTTGGCGCTCCCGGCATGTACAAGTTCTGCAAGAGCATCTTCCCCTGCGGTACGCCGTATGCCAGCGACAACGCCGGCATCTACACCGGCATGGCCAACCCTGCAAAAGCCAAACAGATGCTGGCCGAGGCCGGATACAAGGGGGAACCTGTCGTCCTGATGCGGCCCACCGACCTCGCATCGATTGCGAAGCTGCCGCTGGTGGCCAAGCAACAACTTGAAGCCGCAGGCTTCAAGGTTGACATGCAGCAGTCGGACTGGGCCACGCTGCTGGCACGCCGCGCCAAGAAGGATGCACCGGACAAGGGTGGCTGGAATGCCTTCATGACGGCATGGACCGCAGGTGATATCCAGAACCCCCTGACGATGGCCATGCTCAATGCCACCGGCGACAAGGGCTGGTTCGGCTGGCAGGATGACAAGGTGATCGAAGACCTGAAAGTCAAGTTTGCCCAGGCCGGCACAGAAGCCGAAAAGAAGAAACTTGCCGAACAGTTGCAACTGCGTGCGATTGAGACGGCGTCGCATGTGCATCTGGGCCAGTACAACAACCCGGCGGCCTTGCGCAGCAACATCTCGGGCCTGGTGCCCGGCGGCGCTCAGGTGTACTGGAACATCAAAAAGAACTAGGGCCTCCACGCTTGTCACCTCGTGTACTGCGCTGCCTCCCGCGGCGTCGGCTGGTTTATACCGGTGGTGCTGAGGGTCGCGGCACGCTGACGGGTCTGGTCGTGGTGGCGCCCGGGACATTCCCATGCTGAGGTTTTTGCTACAGCGGCTGCTGGCGACCATTCCGGTGCTGCTGGTGGTTGCTGTGGTGGTGTTCCTGATCCTGCGGCTCACGCCGGGTGATCCGGCGGCCGTGATTGCCGGCAACAACTCGACCAACGAGGACATCGAAAAAATCCGCGAGACCCTGGGTCTCAGCAAGCCGCTGCTGGTCCAGTTCTGGATCTGGTTCAGCGGTGTCTTGCAGGGCGACCTGGGTTATTCCTTTTACCTTAACAAACCGGTTACCGAATTGATTGCGCAACGGCTGGAGCCCACGCTCAGCCTGGCAGGCGGCACGCTGGTGCTCGCCGTGCTGGTGGCGGTGCCGCTGGGCACCATCGCGGCGTGGCGCATGGGCGGCTGGCTGGACCGCTTGCTGTCCGGCTTTTCGGTCGCAGGATTTTCCATTCCGGTGTTCGTCACCGGCTACCTGCTGATCTACGTGTTTGCCGTGCAGCTCGACTGGTTTCCGGTGCAGGGCTACCGGCGTCTGCTCGGCCATGACGGGCAGGGCGTTTGGACCTGGGCGCGTCAGCTGGTGTTGCCCTGGGTCACGCTGGCCATGATTTACGTGGCGCTGATCGCGCGGGTGACCCGCGCCAGCGTTTCGGAAGCGCTGACCGAGGATTACATCCGCACCGCGCGGGCCAAGGGCCTGGCCGAATCCGCGGTGTTGATGCGTCATGCACTGGCCAATGCCGCGGTGCCCATCGTGACCGTGATTGGCATCGGCATGGCCTTGCTGATCGGCGGCGTGGTGGTGACCGAAACGGTGTACTCGATCCCCGGCCTCGGCTCACTGACGGTTGATGCGGTACTGAACCGGGACTTTCCCGTGATCCAGGGGCTGGTGCTGTTTTTCAGCCTGCTCTATGTCGGCGTCAACCTGCTGGTGGATGTGAGCTACCTGTTTCTGGATCCGAGGATCCGTTACTGATGCAGCGTCAATCAGGTCTTTGGCGGCGCCTCTGGGCCAACAGCGCCTTCCGTTTTGGCGTGGGTGTCCTGGGTGCCCTGCTGTTGATCGCTGCAATGGCGCCCTTCCTCGGCACGGTGAACCCGGCCGCGATGGATTCGGCACACATCAATACCGCCGCGGGCGTCCATGGCGAGTTTGCGCAACTCGATGGTACTGCCGTTGCGCACACTTTCTGGATGGGCGCTGATAATTTCGGCCGCGACATTTTCAGCCGCGTGCTTTACGGCACACGCACGTCCTTGCTGGTGGCCTTTTTCACCGCCGCCGTGGCCATCGGTGTAGGGGCGCTGCTGGGCATGCTGGCCGGTTATTTCCGCATCGTTGATGCGGTGCTCATGCGCTTCATGGACGGGCTGATGGCCATTCCGGCGATCCTGCTGGCGATTGCGCTGGTGGCCGCGCTGGGCGCGCAGCTGTGGACAGTGGTGGTGGCTATCGCCATCCCGGAAATTCCGCGCGTCACGCGCCTGGTGCGCTCCATGGTGCTGACGCTGCGCGAGGAACCGTTTGTCGAGGCTGCGCGCGCGCTGGCGACGCCAACGCCGGTCATTTTGTGGCGCCACATCCTGCCCAACGCCATGGCCCCACTGATCGTCCAGGGTACTTTTGTCGCCGCGTCTGCGGTCCTGACCGAAGCCATCCTGAGCTTTCTCGGGCTGGGCCTGCCGGCCGACATCCCGACCTGGGGCAACATCATGGCCGAAGGCCGGGTGCAGTTTACGCAGTACCCGGGCAACGTCTTGTTCCCGGCGCTGTTCCTGGTGCCCACCGTGCTGGCCATCAACCTCCTCGGCGACGGCCTGCGCGATGTGCTCGATCCGAAGTTCTCCAAGCGCAGTCCATGAGCAGCGACATCGAACCTGTTCTTGTGATCGACCGCCTGCATGTGGCCCTGCCGCCCGGCAGCGACCGCGCATATGCGGTTGAAGATATCAGCCTGCGCATCCATGCCGGCAAAACATTGTGTGTGGTCGGTGAATCCGGTTCTGGGAAATCGGTCATGGCCACGGCGGTCATGGGTCTGCTGGCGCGTGAGCTGAAGCCCGGCCCTGGACGCATCGTGCTGCAGGGAGAGTCGCTGCTGGAGGCCAGTCCGCAGCGCCTGCGTGCCCTGCGTGGCCAGGCCATGGGCATGGTGTTCCAGGAGCCCATGACGGCGTTGAACCCGGTCATGACCTGCGGCGACCAGATTGATGAACTGCTACGCCAGCACACCGACTGGAACGCCAAAAAACGCCATCAGGCCGTACGGGACATCGTGCAACGCGTGAAGCTGCCGGAGCCTGAACGCATGATGCGCAGCTATCCGCACCAGCTTTCGGGCGGCCAGCGCCAGCGCATCGTGATTGCGATGGCCGTGATCCTGCAGCCGGCCCTGCTGATCTGCGACGAGCCGACCACGGCGCTCGATGTCACCACACAAAAGGACATCCTCAAGCTGATTGAGGAGTTGCAGGCCGACCTGTCCGGCGGCCACCGCTGCGCCGTGCTGTTCATCACGCACGACATGGGCGTGGTGGCTGACATTGCCGACGAAGTGCTGGTGATGCACCAGGGCCGGGCCGTTGAATACGGCACACGGGATGAAGTGCTGCGTAATCCCCAGGCGGACTACACCAAGATGCTTCTGGCCGCGGTGCCTGGCATGACGCCGCCGCCAGCGCGACCTGCGCCCCAGGGCGGGCCGCTGCTGCGCGGCCACGAGGTCAGCAAGACCTATGGCGCGCGCGACTGGCTGGGCCGCCAGCGGTTCACGCACGCCCTGCAGGCCGCATCGGTGGCGGTGTCAGCCGGCGAAACCGTGGGTGTGGTCGGCGAGTCGGGATCCGGCAAGTCCACCCTCGCGCGCTGCCTGATCCGCCTGATCGACCCGAGCGGCGGCCAGGTGTGGTGGCGCCGGTCCAGCGGGGATGCGGATGCGTCGCTGATCGATGTCGCCGGATTCAACGAAGGCCGCCTGCGGCCCTTGCGCAGCCAGATTCAGGTGGTGTTCCAGGACCCCAACCGTTCACTCAATCCGCGTCGCAAGGTGGGTGACTCCCTGATGGAGGGTGCTATTAATTTCGGAGCTACTCATGCAGAAGCGGCGAGGCTTGCGGCCGAATTGATGCATAAAGTCCGGCTGCCGGTTGAAGGCCTGCAACGTTACCCCAGCCAGTTCTCGGGGGGCCAGCGCCAGCGCATCGCCATTGCGCGTGCGCTGGCTTGCCGCCCGCATGTGCTGGTCGCCGACGAGGCCGTCAGCGCGCTCGACGTCAGTGTGCAGGCACAGATCCTCGCCTTGCTGCGTGAGATTCAGGCCGAGCTTGGCCTGGGGCTGCTCTTTATCACGCATGACCTGCGTGTGGCCGCGCAGTTGTGCGACCGCGTGATCGTGATGCACCAGGGACAAATTGTCGAAGAGGGGCCGACGGCCCAGCTGTATGCCCATCCCCAACATGACTACACGCGCCGGCTGCTGGCTGCGGCGCCGGGAGCTGCCTTTTGACACCACTGAAAGTCCTGATCGCCGGCTACCAGCATGAAACCAACACCTTTGCGCCCCTGAAGGCCGACTGGGCAGCATTCAATCGCGGTGACGTGTTTCCGGCCTTCATGCAAGGCCAGGCCATGCTGGACCAGCTCACGGGCGTGAACCTGCCGGCCGGCGGTTTTATCGCGGCTGCCCAGGCGCGCGGCTGGGCGCTTGTGCCAGCTTCCTGGTGCGGCGCTTCGCCTTCTTCTTACGTCACGCAGGACGCCTTTGAACGCATCAGCGCCGCGGTGCTGGCCGATGTGGCGAAGGGCGGCTTTGATGCCGTTTACCTGGACCTGCATGGGGCCGGCGTGGCCGACCACGTGGACGACACAGAGGGCGAACTGATCGCCCGCATCCGCGCGCTGGTGGGCCCGGACCTGCCCATCGTCGCCAGCCTGGACCTGCACGCCAATGTGACCGAAGCCATGCTGGCGCAGGCCGATGCGCTGGTGGCCTACCGCACCTACCCGCACATCGACATGGCTTCCACCGGCGAACTCACCGCCGAATTGCTGGCGCGCCGCATGGCGCGGGGGCGCAAGGAGGATGGCCAATTCCGGCGCCTGCCTTTCCTGATTCCCCTGAATGCACAAAGCACCTGGATGGCGCCGGCGCAAGGCCTGTATGACGCGCTCGCAAAAGCCGATGCGCAGTTCGGTGTGCGCCTGAGTTTTTGCATGGGTTTTCCTGCCTCCGACTTCGGCGAGTGCGGACCCATGGTCTGGGCTCATGGCGAGCGCGCGAAGGAGGCGCTTGCGCACCTTTACGACCGCGTGGCCGAGCCGTCGCAATGGACGCTGGACTTTTTGCCGGCGCAGGACGCGGTCGCCTTGGCGCTGACCGTCACTTCACGCGCGAGGCGGGCGTCCACGAT
>CBFGNA010000144.1:0-6404 GCA_965650045.1 uncultured Polaromonas sp. | reverse complement strand
GCATGATGACCAGCGGGTCGATGAAACTCTCGAACTGCGCAGAGAGCACCAGGAAAATGAACACCAGCGCCAGCACAAAAACAATGATCAGCGCGCCCTGCGAACTCTTGAACTCGCGCGAGGTGCCGTTGAGGTCGGTGCTGTAGCCCGGCTTGAGCACCTTGGCTGCAGTCTGGTTCATGAAGGTCAGCGCCTGGCCCAGCGAATAGTCCGGCGAGAGATTGGCCGTGATGGCAGCGGCGCGGCGCTGGCCGAAGTGGTTGAGCTCGCGCGGTGAAACGGCCTCACGCACGCTGACCAGGCTGGACAGCGGGATCATGGCGTCGCTGCGTCCGCGCACATAAATGCCCTCGATGTCTTCCGGCGTGCTGCGGCCACTGGCATCGGTCTGCACGATCACATCGTATTGCTCGGCATCGCGCTTGTAACGCGTGACATTGCGTCCGCCCAGCATGGTCTCGATGGCCCTGGCCACCACCTCCACACTGACGCCGAGGTCGGCGGCCTTTTCGCGGTTGACGTCGATGCGCAGCTCGGGCTTGTTCAGGCGCAGGTCAGATATCGGCGACTGGATGCCGGGGTTTTTGGCAATCTCGGCCAGCATCTGCTCCACCACGAGATTGAGGTTTTCATAACTGTCGGACGTCTGGATCACAAAATTGAGCGGGCGTTCGCGAAAGCCCTGGCCCAGCGAAGGCGGCGTGATGGGAAAGGCCGTCACGCCGGGCAGGCTGGCGAATTTGGGCTGCAGTTCGCGCGCCATGTCCAGGGTGCTGCGTTTGCGGTTTTCCCAATCGACGGTGCGGTAGATCACGCTGGCCTGGGACACCGTCGGGTTGCCCGTGCTGGCAAAAATCCGGTCGAACTCCTTGTAGGGCTGGCCCATTTTTTCCAGCGCCTCGGCATAACGGTTGGTGTAGTCCAGCGTGGCCCCGTCCGGCGCGTTGACCGTGGCCAGAATCGTGCCCCGGTCTTCCAGCGGCGACAGCTCCTGCTTCATGGTCGGGAAAATCAGCAGGATGGCCAGCGCGCTGGCGAGCATGACACCGACCACGATCCAGCGCGCCTGCAGCAGCAGCCCCCTGGCGCCGGACCGGCCAGGGGCAACGGGGCGATAACGCGCACTCAGCACCCAGCGCAGCAAGCGGCCATAACGCTCGGACAAGGTGGTCAGAAACCGCTCAATGCTGCGGTCAAAAAGATTGGGCTTCGGGTTGTGCCGGAGCAGCTTGGCGCACAACATCGGCGTCAGGGTCAGCGCCACAAAACCGGACACCACCACGGCACCGGCCAGCGCCAGCGCAAACTCGACAAACAGCCGCCCGGTGCGGCCCGGCGTGAACGCCAGCGGCGCATACACCGCCACCAGCGTGGCCGTCATGGTGATGATGGCGAAACCGATTTCACGCGCCCCCTTGATGGCGGCGGAAAACGGGTCCAGCCCTTCCTCGATATGCCGGAAGATGTTCTCCAGCATGACGATGGCGTCATCGACCACCAGGCCAATGGCCAGCACCAGCGCCAGCAAGGTCAGTGTGTTGATGGTGAAGCCGGCCAGCGCCATCAGCGCAAAGGTACCGATCAGGCTGACCGGGATGGTGATGATGGGAATGATGGACGCGCGCAGGGTGCGCAGGAAGACAAAAATCACCAGCGCCACCAGCACCACCGCCTCGACAATGGTCCTGTACACATTGGCGACCGAGCGGTCAATGAAGACCGAGTTGTCGTTGGCAATGTCGATGTTCACCTCCGGCGGGAGGTCGGCCTTGAGCTGCGGGATCATGTCGCGCACGCCTTTGGACAGGTCCAGCGGGTTGGCGGTTGCCTGGCGGATCACGCCGGCGCCGATGGCCGCCCGGCCATTGAGCCGCACACCGCTGCGCTCATCCGCCGCACCCTCTTCCACACGCGCCACATCGCGCACCTTGACCGGAAAACCGTTGACGTTCTTGACCACCACTTCCGAGAATTGCGCCGGGCGCATCAAGCCGGTTTCCGAAGTGACGCTGAACTCGCGCTGCTGCGACTCGATGCGGCCTGCGGGCACCTCCAGGTTGCTGCGCCGGATGGCGTCTTCCACGTCCTGCGTGGTCAGGCGGTAGGCCGCCAGCTTGGCGGTGTCCAGCCAGACACGCATGGCGTATTTGCGTTCGCCGAAAATCCGCACGTCGGCCACGCCGGTCACGGTTTGCAGGCGCGGCTTGACGATGCGGTTGACGAGGTCGTTGATCTGCAGCCGCGTCAGGCTGTCGCTGGTGAAGGCCAGCCAGATCACGGGAAAGGCGTCGGCTTCGACCTTGGCAATCACCGGCTCCTCGATCGCCTGCGGCAACTTGTTGCGCACACGGGAGGTCCGGTCCCGCACTTCGGCAGCGGCGGCGTCGGCGTCCTTTTCAAGCCGGAAACGCACCGAGATCTGGCTCTGGTCGGCGCGGCTGATCGAGGTCAGCACATCCACTGCGTCAATGCCGGCAATCGAATCCTCCAGCGGTTTGGTGACCTGCGACTCGATCACCTCGGCCGAGGCGCCGGGGTAACGCACGCTGACGGTGACCACAGGTTCGTCGATCTTCGGGTATTCGCGCACGCTGAGGCGCTGGAAGCTGACCGCGCCGACCAGCAGGATCAGCAGGGACAGCACGGTGGCAAACACCGGGCGGCGTATCGAAACTTCAGCCAGTTGCATGGGGGGTCCCGTCTGGAAAAGGGCGCTGCCTCAGGCAGGCTTGCGTGCCGTGCGGGCGCGTGCTTCGGGCATGGCGCCGGCAGGTGCCACCTCGGGCGCGGCGCTTTCGCGCTTGCGCTCTCGCGCGGCAGGCGGGGCATCGGCCTCGCGCACGCCGGCCAGGCAGGGGTTGCCGCCCGCCGGCTGGGGCGCAACCACGGGGGCCGGTTTGGGCTGGGCCGGAGCGCCGTCTGCAGGGCGCGCGGCCGTCTGGCTCAGGTCAATCACCCGCACGGTGGTGCCGTCGCGCGGCACACGCTGCTGGCCGGCCGTCACCACGGTATCGCCGGCCTGCAAGCCGCCTGTGATCTCGACCCGGCCGGGCCGCCGCACGCCGACTTCCACCGGCACACGCCGCGTGGTCCAGCCTTGTTTGTCCGCACCCGGTATCAGCTTGATCACGAATTGCTTGTCGCCCTCGGGCAGCAAGGCCTCTTCAGGAATGACCTTGGCATCCTCGCGCTCGCCGAACACCGCGTTGACCCGGGCAAACATGCCGGGGCGCAACTTGAGCTGCCGGTTGTCGATGCAGGCCCGCACCGCCACCGAGCGGCCGTTGGCATCGATCAGCGGATCGATGGCCTGCACCAGTGCGGTGTATTTCAGGCCGGGCAGCGCATCCAGATCAACCAGCGCGGTCTGCCCGCGCCGCAGCTTGCTCTGGAAACGCTCGGGCAGGCGGAAATCGACAAACAGCGCGTCGATGTCCTCGATGTTCACGATATCGGCGCCGTCCTTGAGGTAGTCCCCGGCATTGACCTGGCGGATGCCGGCGATGCCGTCAAAGGGCGCCACAATTTTCAGGCGCGCCGCCGTGGCCTTGGCCAGCGACAGTTTGGCCTGGGCCACCTGCAGGTTGGCGGCGCTTTCATCCAGCGAACGCTGGCTCACAAAATTCTGCGCCACCAGCTCCTGGTTGCGCTTCTGGTTGGCCTCGGCGATGGACAACTCGGCCTGGCTTTGCTGGACCTGGGCCAGTGGCAACTGGTCGTCGAACTGCACCAGCACCTGCCCTTTTCGCACCCGCTGGCCGTCGGTGAAGTTGAGCTGGGTGATGCGGCCGCTGACCTCGGGACGGAGCACCACACTGCGGCGAGAACGCAGGCTGCCCACGGCCTGCGCATCATCGGTCAGGCGGGCCAGCGCCACCCTGGCGGCTTCCACCGTGACGGGCTTGCCGGCACCGGCGCCTGCAGGTGCGGCGGCCGCCGCCTGCCCTGGCGCCGCCGGCCCTCCGTTCGCAGCGGCTTTGGGCTTCTGGTACCACCAGGCCGCGCCGGAGGCCAGCGCAATACCGGCCACTGCGACCCCCGCCTAGATTGCTTTTGATGCCATGGAAAAGAAAATTTGTAATTGAAAAGATACAAACTTCCAATGTAGCAGGACGCCACCACCGCGCGCCTTTTTTTGTCATGCGGCACAGGCAGGCTGCCGCTCAGCTTTACAAGGCCTTTACCAAAGCAAAAGCCGAAGCCGAGGCGGACGCTGCCTGGCTTGGCCTTGCGCAGCGCCGCCATGCGCGGGCGCGTTCAGGGTGCGCGGCGGCGTCCCATCGCCACTTCCACGCCCTGGTTGGCCAGCAGGTCGGCCCGCTCGTTGCCCGGGTCGCCGTCGTGCCCGCGCACCCAGATCCATTCGATGCTGTGGCCGCTGCCGGTCACCAGTGCATCCAGCTTTTGCCACAGGTCCACATTTTTGACCGGCTCCTTGGCGGCGGTGCGCCAGCCGCGGGCTTTCCAGCCCTTGATCCACTCGGTCATGCCCTTGAGCACGTACTGGCTGTCCACGTGCAGGGTGACGCGGCAGGGCCGCTTCAGTGCCGACAGCGCCTCGATCACCGCCGTCATTTCCATGCGGTTGTTGGTGGTTGCCAGTTCGCCGCCAAACAGCTCCTTGACGCTGTCACCGGTGGTCAGCATCGCGCCCCAGCCGCCGGGGCCGGGATTGCCCTTGCAGGCGCCGTCGGTGAAAATCACCACATGCTGGGGGGTGGTTGGCGGGGAGTCGGTCATGTGTCGGGATCCAGGCGGGTTCGTTGGTTGGTTGAAAGCGAAAAGGCGTCGGGTTGCCGGACCTGGTTGGCAATCGCCACCGGCGCGCTGGCCGTGGCTTTCTGGGCCTTCCAGGCCGGCTCCAGCAGACGCATGCCGCGCACCCGCTTGACCGCCACCAGAAAATACAGGGCACCAAAAATGGGCCAGGAGCGCTCGCCGACCTTGTCCATCCAGGCAAAACGCTCCAGCGAGGCGCGGCTGCTGACGGCAGGACGGTAGCAGCCGAACTGGGCCGATTCGACCTCGAAGCTCAGCAGCCGCAGCCAGTCACGCAGCCGCCAGTAACCGATGAACTCGCCGGCTTCCGGCAAAAACAGCTCGCCATAACCCAGGCGCCGGTAAAAATGCGCGCGGCGCTGCCGCAGGCCCCACAGGCTGGCCGGGTTGAGCCCGCTGATGACCAGGCGGCCTTCGGGCACCAGCACGCGTTCGACCTCTCGCAGGGTGGTGTGCGGATCACTGCTGAGTTCCAGCGTGTGCGGCAACAGCACCAGGTCCAGGCTGTTCTCGGGAAAAGGCAAGGCGGCCGGATCGGTCAGCAGGGCCACGCGCGGGGCGCTGGCGGTGTCGCCCGGGGCGGCATCCGGGGGTTGGGGCGCCGGATGCACGCCGGCTGCAAATCCGCCTTCAGTCCCCTGCAGCGCCAGCCACTGGTGCGGCATGCGGTTGCTGCGCAAGGCATCCAGCTCGGACAGGCCCAGCTGCAGCGCGTGGTAGCCGAACATGTCGGCCACGGCCTGGTCGAATCGCTCACGCTCCCACGCCAGCAAATACTCGCCGGGCGGGGTCCTGAACCAGTCGGTGAAACCTATAATTTGTGAGCCCATCAAGAACGCCGCATGTACCTCATTCCCATCCCCGCGCTGAGCGACAACTACCTCTGGCTGCTGCACGACGGTCAGCGGGCACTGGTCGTGGACCCCGGTGACGCCGCACCGGTGCAACGCGTGTTGCAGGAAAACGGGCTTCAATTGGCATCGATTCTAGTCACGCACCACCACCCCGACCACACGGGCGGTGTGGCCGAGCTGCACGCGGCCACCGGCGCGCCGGTGTACGGCCCGGCCCGCGAAGCCATTCCCGAACCCTTCAAGCGGCTCAGCGATGGCGACACAGTGCGGGCACTCGGCATTGACCTTGAGGTGATCGATGTGCCCGGCCACACCGCCGGTCACATTGCTTTTTACGCCCCCGACGTCGATGGCCGGCCGCTGCTGTTCTGCGGCGACACGCTTTTTTCGGGCGGTTGCGGTCGGCTGTTCGAGGGCACGCCGGCGCAGATGCTGGCTTCGCTGGATCGCCTGGCTGCGCTGCCCGGCAGCACCCGGGTCTGCTGCACCCACGAATACACCCTGAGCAATCTGCGCTTTGCACTGGCCTTGGAACCTGACAATAGCGAACTTATTGGTTACCATGCGCGCTGTACCGCCTTGAGGGCACAGGGTCAGCCGACCTTGCCCACCTCAGTGGCGCAGGAGTTGCTCATCAACCCTTTTTTGCGCACCCGACAAGCCACTGTCATGGCGGCCGCCAGGCACTTCGACCCGGCCGCCGATGACGACATCTCCGTATTTGCCGCCATCAGGCAGTGGAAGAACCAATTCAAATGACTGACCCGCAGC
>CBFGNA010000143.1:0-6423 GCA_965650045.1 uncultured Polaromonas sp. | reverse complement strand
CCACCATCTACACCAACCAGTCGAACCAACTGGTGGACCGGTGGATCCTGCGTGGCCGGCAGCGTTTTGGACACCTGCGGCTGTTTGGGAGGGCCGACGGCGTCAAGCCCATCGTGACGGCGCTTCGCGAAGGGCAGCCGCTGTACCTGCTGCCCGACATGGACTTTGGCCCGGATGACTCCGTGTTTGTGCCGTTTTACGGTCTGCCGACCGCCACGGTGCCGTCGCTGACCCGTTTTGCCCGCCTGGGCCGCGCCAAGGTCGTGCCGCTGGTGCCTCGTCTCACGCCCTGGGGCTACGAGGTGGAGGTTCTGCCGGCCTGGCGCCACTTCCCTTCGGACGATGCGGTGGCGGATACCGCGTTCATGAATGTGCAGCTGCAGGACTACATCAACACCATGCCGGCGCAGTATTACTGGGTGCATAAGCGCTTCAAGAGCCGGCCTGAAGGCGACCCCTCGATTTATTGAGCAGGGTGGGCGGGCCCTCAGGCTTTTAAGTGCCTTTTAGGGCTCCAGCCCCCGTCTGGCGTGCATGAGTAGCTATCAAAAAGAGAGCTAGGCGGCTTCATCCTGGCTGAAGAAGCCTTGCAGTGCGCTGGCGACCAGCGCCGGTTGTTCGTGCACCACCCAGTGCGAGGCGCCGGGAATCTTCTGCAACTGCATCCGGGGCACCCAGGCGTCCAGCCCCTCGATCAGCGCCGGCGGCAGGGCGATGTCGTCCATGGCCCAGAGCACCAGCGTTGGCAGCCGCACAGTCAGCAGCTCCGGTGGCAACGTCACCGCGGCAGCGGCCGGGTCGTGCGGACGCGGCGGACGCAAGGGGGAGGCGCGGTAGAGGTTGCAGCCGCCGGTCAGCCCGGCGCGCCAGACGGCACGGTACTGGTCCTTGACGTCTTCCGTGAGCCAGGCCGGCGTGCTGCTGGCCTGCGGATCCTTGCCCTTGGTCAAAAACTGCCAGAGCCGGCGGAAGTCGTCTTCAGCCAGCAGGGTTTCGGCGTCCGGGCGGATCAAAAAATTCATGTAGGCGCTGCTGGCCTGCTGGGCCGGCGAATGCTTCAGCTCGCGCAAAAAGGTGCCGGGGTGCGGCGAATTGATGATCACCAGTTTGTGCATCAACTGCGGCAGCGTCGCCGCCACGTTCCAGGCGACGGCGCCGCCCCAGTCGTGGGCGACCAGTGCGTCAAGCTGCCCGGCCGGCGCCACCAACGCAATCAGCGCAGAAATATCCTGCACCAGGTGTTTGGGCCGGTAGGCCGCCGGGTCCACCGGTGCGCTCGATTGCTCAAAGCCGCGCAGATTGGGGGCGATGCAGAAGTAGCCGCCGTTTTCCGGCCGTGCATAGTGTTCCAGCAGGCCGTCCCAGACAAAAGCCGCTTCCGGGAAACCGTGCAGAAACATCAGCGCCGGCCGGCCTTCCTCGCCCGCCATGCGGCAGGACAGGGTGATGCCGTGGGGCAGGGTCAGGAGGCGGGTCTGGATCATGGCGCTATGAATTTGGTAGCTGCTCTCGCCCGTCAATCAAGGGCTGGAGGCAGATTTGACTCAAAAAAATGCAGAAGCCGGCCGGCCGCGTCTCAGGAGGCGCCGGCCTCTCCATCCGCAGGCGCGGCGCCTGCAACGTCTTGCTGAACCGCGGGGTGCGCCCACTGCCACAAATGCTGGGCCACTTCCTCGACACCGTGCCGCTTCAGCGATGAAAACAGTTTGACATCGCCGCCGCCGGCCTGCAGTCGCACAATCGACAGCGCCTTGGCTGCTTCGGTCTTGTTGAGCTTGTCGGACTTGGTCAGCAGCACCAGGAACTTCAGGCCCTCCTCCACCCGGGGACGGATCACGTCGAGCAGGATTTCATCGAGTTCGGTCAGGCCGTGGCGCGGGTCACACAGCAGCACCACGCCGCGCAGCGTTTCGCGCGTTTGCAGATAGTTGCCCATCACCTGTTGCCAGCGGAATTTGGCCGCCTTGGGCACCGCCGCGTAGCCGTAACCCGGCAGGTCGGCCAGCACGGCGTCCATCACGCCCTGTTTGCCCAACGAGAACAAATTGATGCTTTGGGTGCGGCCCGGCGTTTTGGACGCAAAGGCCAGGCGGTTGATCTGGGTCAGGGTGTTGATGCAGGTGGACTTGCCGGCATTGGAGCGGCCGACAAAGGCGATTTCCGGCACGTCGAGCGGCGGCAGGTGCCTGAGCTCAGGTGCCGTGGTCAGGAATTTGGCGGTGTGCAACCAGCCCATGGCGGTTTTCGCCTCCGCAGACTGTGGCGGCTGCGCCGCCAGCGCAGCCGCCATTTTGGCCGCCGCCACCTTGGGTGTGGGGCGCTTGTGGCTGGGCTTCGCCGTTTTGATGGGGGTGGATCGCGGAGATATGCTCATATTTGGGATTGTCCCCCAAGCCATTGTAAAATCAGGGAGTTTTGCGTGAAGTCGCTGTTCCGGCCGGGCTTTTATTGAGCTTGAGGCGTGCGCCCATTGCCAGGTCCCTTTTAGAGTCAACCATTACATCCCCCGATATGAAGCCAGTTTCCACTTCGTTGATTACCTGTTTGTTTGCCGCCCTGATGGCCGTTCCCGCACTGTCGATGGCGGCCGGTGAAGCGGCTCCGGCCAAGGTCGCCAAACCTGACCTTGTCAAGGGCGAAGCAACCTACACCGCGGTGTGCGTGGCCTGCCATGCAGCCGACGGAAACTCGGCCATTGCCGCCAATCCCAAGCTGGCACAGCAACATCCGGAATACCTGGTCAAGCAACTGCAGGAGTTCAAGGCCGGCAAACGCAAGAACCCCATCATGCAGGGCTTCGCCGCCGCGCTGTCGGACGACGACATGAAAAACATCGCGTACTGGGTGAGCTCCAAAAAGGTCAAACCTGGTTTTGCCAAGGACAAGGCGCTGGTCGCCCTGGGCGAGCGCATTTACCGCGGCGGCATTGCTGACCGCCAGGTTCCGGCCTGCGCCGGTTGCCACAGCCCGACCGGTGCCGGCATTCCCGCGCAGTACCCGCGCCTGGGCGGCCAGCACGCGGAATACACCACCACCCAGTTGACGGCTTTCCGCGACGGGGCACGTACCAACAGCCTGCCCATGAACCAGGTCGCTGCCAAGCTGAACGACCGCGAGATTCGCGCGGTGGCCGACTACATCGCCGGTTTGCGCTGAGCCCGCCCATGGCCTGCACGTGCAGGGCAGGGCTGGAATCGGGGCCGTTTGTTGGCAGAATCCGGCGCTTTTCCTGCGCTTGCATTGAACCCCGGCCGGCATAAACACTCCATACCAAGGCGGGCTCGACGAAGGCCCGCCTTTTTTTATTGCAGTTCATCCTGCCTACTGCCCCACACGCATGACAGTTTCCACCCACGGCCTGCGGCTCAAGTCCGGCTCCCACGCCCTGCGCTCCAGCGTGGAACTGCTGTCATCGATGCGGTTTTCCATCTCGCTGCTGACGGTCATTTGCATCGCTTCGGTGATCGGGACTGTGCTCAAGCAGGGGGAGCCGCTGTCCAATTACGTCAACCAGTTCGGCCCGTTCTGGGCGGAAGTTTTCCGGACCGTGAGCCTGAACACGGTGTACAGCGCCTGGTGGTTCATGCTGATCCTGGGATTTCTGGTGTTGTCCACCTCGCTGTGCATCGCCCGCAACACGCCCAAGATCCTGGCCGACTGGAACCAGCTCAAGGAAAACGTCCGCGAGCAAAGCCTCAAGGCCTTTGGCCACCGTGCTGAGCAGGCGCTGGCTGAAGCGCCCGAAGCGGCCGCCCGGCGCATCGGCCAGACCCTGGTGCAGGGCGGCTGGAAGGTCAAGTTGCAGCAGCGGGAGACGCCCGGCGGCAGCGGCTGGATGGTGGCTGCCAAGGCCGGCGCTGCCAACAAGCTCGGTTACATCGCTGCCCACGGGGCCATCGTGCTGGTGTGTGTGGGCGGCCTGCTGGACGGCGACCTCGTGGTGCGTGCGCAGATGTGGCTCAACAACAAGTCCATCTACACCGGCGGCGGACTGATTGCCGATGTGCCGGCACAACATCGCCTGAGCGAGCGCAACCCGACCTTCCGCGCCAATCTGCTGGTCGCCGAAAGCACCCAGTCCAGCACGGCGATTTTGAACCAGCCGGGCGGCGTGCTGCTGCAGGATCTGCCCTTTTCGGTGGAACTCAAGAAGTTCATCGTTGAGTATTACTCGACCGGCATGCCCAAGCTGTTTGCCAGCGAGATCGTGATCCACGACCACGAAACCGGCGACAAGCTTCCCGCCCGTGTCGAGGTCAACCACCCGGCGCATTACAAGGGCATCGAGATTTACCAGTCCAGCTTTGACGATGGCGGCTCCAGCGTCACGCTCAAGGCGGTGCCCATGGCCGTTGGTGCGCAGCCATCCAGCAAACCCTTCGAGATTCAGGGCACGATTGGCGGCTCCAGCAGTCTGACCAATGGTGCTGAAAAAATGACGCTGGAATACACCGCGCTGCGCGTCATCAACGTCGAAAATTTCAGTGGCTCCGGCAACCTAGGCGGTTCCGGTGCCGACGTGCGCAAGGTGGACCTGCGCCAGTCCATCGATGACCGGCTGGGTGCGGCCAACAAGACCAAAGAGCAAAAAGAGCTGCGCAACGTCGGGCCCAGCCTCACCTACAAGCTGCGCGACGCCGCCGGCCAGGCGCGGGAGTTCCACAACTACATGCTGCCGGTGAAGATGGACAGCGCCGAGTCAACCCCGGCACTTTTTCTGCTGGGCGTGCGTGAATCTCCGGCCGAGCCTTTCCAGTACCTGCGCATCCCGGCCGACGAGCAGGGCAGCATGGAAGGCTTTCTGCGGGTTCGCCGCGCGCTTGCCGATCCGGTCCAGCGTGAAAAAGCGGTTCAGCGTTATGTGCGGCAGGCGGTGGCTGCGGACCGGCCGGACCTGGCGCAGCAGTTGTCGGCGTCGGCGTCGCGCGCGCTCGCGCTGTTCGCCGGGCCGGACCAGCCCGCCACCCTGGGTCAGAAAGCGCCGCCGGCAGGCCTGCAGGCGATCTCCGATTTCATGGAAGCCAATGTGCCCGAGGCCGAGCGCAACCGCGCCGGCGAAGTGCTGGTGCGCATCCTCAACGGCGTGTTGTTCGAGCTGACCCAGTTGACGCGTGAACAAAACGGCTTGCCGCCACTGGCCATCGATGACAGGACCCAGGCCTGGATGGCGCAGGCGGTGTTGTCGCTCAGCGATGCCCACCACTATCCGGCGCCCATGGCGTTTGAGCTCAAGGATTTCACGCAGGTGCAGGCCAGCGTCTTTCAGGTGACACGTACGCCGGGCAAAAACATTGTTTACCTCGGCTGTGCGCTGCTGATCCTTGGCATTTTTGCCATGCTGTATGTGCGTGAACGCCGCCTGTGGGTCTGGCTCGCACCGGCTGGCGGCGCGGACACCGGAAAAGGACCAGAATCGGAGCCTGGCAGCCAGGCAACCATGGCCTTGTCAACCAACCGGCAGACCCTGGAAGGCGACAAGGAATTCGAGATGCTGAAGACCAAACTTTTACAGGTGACACGATGAACACCACCACGACCACCACCACCTTGAGTTCGCGCGGCAATAACGCGAACACCATCAGCCTGCACGAGGGCTACTTTGCCAAACGCAGTCTGGCCGACTGGATTTTTGCGGCGCTGGTGCTGGCCGGCGGCCTGTTTGCCTTTGCCCGTTACCACGGCTTCATGGATGTCTATGAAAAAGGCATCTTGCTGGCCGCCATGCCGGCGGCCATTGCCATGGGCTGGTTCTGGCGTCCGTTGCGGGTGCTGATGGGCGCCGTGGCGGTGTTCTCGCTGCTGGGCATCATGTCCTATCAGGGCGATCTGGCGCGCGCCGAACAGGTGTTCTGGCTCAAGTATTTCCTGTCCAGCCAGTCGGCCATCCTCTGGATGAGTGTGCTGTTTTTCATGAGCACGGTGTTTTACTGGCTGGGCATGTTCATCCGCAAGCAGGGCGATGCGCTGGAGTCGCTGGGCAGCAAGATCGCATGGGTGGCGGTCGGCATGGCGCTGATCGGCACCATGGTGCGCTGGTACGAAAGTTACCTGATTGGTGCTGACGTCGGCCACATCCCGGTGAGCAACCTCTACGAAGTCTTCGTGCTGTTTTGCTGGATGACGGCGGCGTTTTATCTGTACTTCGAAGCGCAGTACAACACCCGCGCCATGGGCGCTTTTGTGATGCTGGTGGTCAGTGCCGCAGTGGGCTTTTTGCTCTGGTACACGGTGGTGCGCGAGGCGCACGAGATCCAGCCCCTGGTGCCGGCCCTCAAAAGCTGGTGGATGAAGCTGCATGTGCCGGCCAACTTCATCGGTTACGGCATGTTTTCGCTGTCGGCCATGGTGGCGCTGGCTTACCTCATCAAGCAACAGGCCGCGGAGACCCGCTGGTACAAACTCACGCCCGCGGATGGAGTTTAG
>CBFGNA010000142.1:0-6464 GCA_965650045.1 uncultured Polaromonas sp. | reverse complement strand
CGCTGCAACTGCCGCAATGCGGCGTCACCGCTTCGCTGGGCGGCAAGGCCACATCGACATAAATTTCGCCGAGAAAAAACATGGAACCGGCTTCGCGGTTGAGCAGCAGTGTGTGTTTGCCGCGCCAGCCCTGGCCGCTGCGCGAGGCCAGCTCGGCTTCCAGCACGGGGGCCGAGTCGGTGAAAGCGCGGTGGCCCAGCGGCTGCACATGGGCGGCAATGCGCTCAGCCAGTTTTTGCAGGCGCGTGCGCATGACCTTGTGGTAGTCCCGGCCGCGTGCATACACCGAGACGATGGCTTCGCCTGGCCGCTCCAGCCGCGCCAGCTCCGCCGCCTGCCACTGGCCGGGCTGCTCCGCCGTGTCTCGCGGCAGGTAGTCCATGCGCGCGGTGATCACACTGACGGTGCCGGGCACCAGCTCGGCCGGCCGCGCACGCTTCAAACCGTGCGCCGCCATGTAATTCATGTCGCCATGAAAACCGGCCGCAAGCCAGGCCGATAATCCGGGTTCCGCCGATGAAAGATCAACGCCTGTTATGCCAATTTGCGAAAATCCAAGCTCACGCGCCCACGTTTGAAGTTGAGACACGAATTGATGGCTATTGACGATCACCCGCTCATTGTAAAAAGTATTGCCTGGGCGACCGAGGCCGACACCCAGGCTTTCGCCGCTGCGCTCGCAGGCAGGCTGCAGCGCAGCGATGGCGGCGGCAATGTGCTGATCGAACTGCATGGCGACCTGGGCAGCGGCAAGACCACCTTCGTGCGCCACCTGCTCAAGGCGCTGGGGGTCGCGGGCCGCGTCAAGAGCCCGACCTATGCGGTGGTGGAGCCTTACACCGTTGACGATGCGCCTGGGGGCGCGCTCCACATCTGGCACTTCGACTTCTACCGCTTCAACGACCCCGACGAATGGGAAGAAGCCGGCTTTCGCGACATCTTTGCCAGCCCGGGCCTGAAGCTGGTCGAGTGGCCGGAGAAAGCCGGTGAACACCTGCCCCCTGCCGATCTCGACATCGCGCTGGCGCTGCAGGACGGCGACAGCCGCAGCGTCACCCTCACCGCCCGCAGCGACGCCGGCAAGGCGTTGTTGCCATGAGCAGCGACAACAACGGACTGAGCCGGCGCAGCGCGCTGCAGATGGGCAGCCTGGTGCTGTTGCTGGGCGTGCAGCAGATCGCGCGCGGCCTGACCATCATGGCGGTGCGGGTCTGGCCGTCCAAGGATTACAGCCGCGTCACCATCGAGTCCGACGCCGGGCTGAAGACCAAGTATTACTTCGTCGCCGAGCCGCCGCGGCTGGCGGTGGACATCGAAGGCATCGACCTGATCCCCGCACTGCGTGAGCTGGTGGCCAAGGTCAAGCCCGACGACCCGAACATTTCGGGCATTCGCGTCGGGCAAAACGCGCCCGGTGTGGTGCGCCTGGTGGTGGAACTCAAGCAGCCCATGATGCCGCAGGTGTTCAGCCTGAAGCCGGTGGCGGCCTACCAGCACCGGCTGGTGTTCGACCTGTACCCGACGCAGGTGGCCGATCCGCTGGAGGCGCTGATTGCCGACCGCCTGAAGGACAAGCCGCCGGCCGCTGCCGCGCAAGCCGCCGACCCGCTGGGCGAGCTGATGGCCAAACACGCCGACCGCGCAGCGCCGGCGCCATCCCCGGCAACCTCACCGCCGCCCGCAGCGGGCGAAGAAAAGCCGCCGGTGGTGGCTGCCGCGCCCAAGCCGCCCCCTGAAACCGTGGGCGCGGGCGCGGGCAACCGCAACAAGACCGACCGCCTCATCATCGTGGCGCTGGATCCGGGCCACGGCGGCGAAGACCCGGGCGCTGTCGGCCCCGGCGGCACGCGCGAAAAAGACGTGGTGCTGCAGATCGCGCTGCGCCTGCGCGACCGCATCAACGCCATCCCCAACATGCGTGCCTACCTGACGCGCGATGCCGATTTTTTTGTGCCGCTGCACATCCGCGTGCAAAAAGCCCGGCGCGTGCAGGCTGACCTCTTCATCAGCATCCACGCCGATGCGTTTTTCACGCCCCGGCCGCAAGGCGCCAGCGTGTTTGCGCTCAGCGAAAAAGGCGCATCCAGCAGCGCGGCCCGCTGGATCGCCGACAAGGAAAATTCGGCCGACCTGGTGGGCGGCGTCAATGTCAAGGCCAAGGACGCGCAGGTGCAAAAGGCCTTGCTGGACATGAGCACGACGGCGCAGATCAACGACAGCCTCAAGCTCGGTGGCGCCATGCTGGGCGAGATCGGCAATGTGGGCAAGCTGCACAAGGCGCGTGTCGAGCAGGCCGGGTTTGCCGTGCTGAAGGCGCCGGACATTCCCAGCGTGCTGGTGGAAACCGCCTTCATCAGCAATCCCGACGAAGAAGCCAAGCTGCGCAGCGAGGCCTACCAGGTGCAACTGGCCGATGCACTGATGCGCGGCATCGGCCGCTACTTCGCGAAAAATCCGCCGCTGGCACGCAATCGCCCGGTGTGAGGCGCTTGCCAGCACGCGAAGACGCAGCGAGACGACATTCGCCTTGGCCTGTTTCCTACAGGCCGGCCGGGGGTTCGCACCTACAGTGAAGTCACAGGCAGTGAAGGCCAACCCGCTCGATCCGGTGCCTGCAACTCAATCAAAAGGTGAAACCAATGAAGACCACGACCATTTTTCTGACCGCTGCAGCTGCCTCCCTGATTGCACTGACAGGTTGCAGCACCAACCCTTCTGGCGCCCAGATTGGCACCGCCACAGGCGCCGTGCTGGGCGGTGCGGCTGGCAGCGCGCTGGGCGGCGGCACGCTGGGAACCGTGGGCGGTGCAGCGGCCGGTGCGCTGATCGGCAACGAAGTCGGCAAGCGCCAGGACCAGAAGCGCTAAGCGTTTGTAAAACCCGGCGGGCCTGACCCGTGAACACCGCCAAGCACCCTTCTGTGGCCGGACCCGGGCACAGAAGGGTTTTTATTGCGCGTTTTTGATGTGGCAATTGGCGCTCTGCTCTTTTTCTTGAGCGCGCCTGAGCGCGTCACACCGGGTAGATCAGCGAGTTGAGGATCATCTCGCTGTCATAGACGCAGCGCCGCGCCTGAAACTTCAGGCCCTGCGGCGTCCGGACGATCTCATCGATATAACGCCCGACGTTGTAAACCTCGCTGGCGCCCGCCGGCCGGGTGCGGAACACCGCATAGTTGGCCTGCGCCATGACCACCTCGCCGGCACTGGTCACGATGCGTGCCGGGCTCACCACATGCCGCGTGTAATACGGCCCGTGGTAAATCGTCTGCGTGATGCCATAAACGCGGTCTTTCATCATGCCGCGGCTTTCCAGGTCCATCAGCGCGAGCGGCAGGCCGCGGTCAAAGTTCTCGCGCGCCTGCACGGTGTAGCGCCCGTCCTCGACAAAAAAATCCGGCCAGGCTTCGAAGTTTTTCTCATCGAGCACCGCGGCGTAGGCCGCATTCAGCTGATCGACCGCGTGTTGCAGTTGCAGGATTTCGAGTGTGACGACGCCAATGGTGCCAGGCCCCTCGCCAGGTGCGCTCATACCGCCATCACTTTCTTCCAGTAGGCATACATGCTGCGGATCAGGGTTTCGGTGACCATGTGTTCGGTCATCTCGGTGCCGGTGCCGCCCAGTTCGCACAGGGTTTCACCCGCTTCGCCCCATTGCGCAAAGCCGGCCTGGCTGAACTCGATCACCTCGCCGTCATCGGCGCTGACAAAACCGGCCGGACCGAACAGGTTGGCCTGGCGCAGGCGGCGCCGCGTCATCTCCGGCGTGTCGTCGGCAAAACCGAAGTGGGTCCAGACAAAATCAAACTCGCCGGGCCCGCGCGGCACGATGTGGCGCGTGCTCAGCGAATTGACCTGCTGCTGGATGATCAGGCTGGGGAACAGCGTGATCATGGTGACCGTCGGCATGATGCCGGTGCCGGGATTGGACGGGTCATCGACCTTCCACCAGGCTTCGGGCACCACGTCGAGCAGGCGGTCATCCTGCAGCGCCATGTTGGCCTTGAACGAGGTCACGCCTTCGGTCACGGCCGCGTTTTGCCCGCCCTCGTTGCGGCGCGAGATCATGACGGCGTGGCGGCCGTGTGCATCCATCACCATCCGGCTTTTCTGGTCGGCGCGCCACAGGCCGAAGGTCACAAACCAGGTGTGCAGCAGGCCAGGATGGTAGGGATCCTTGATGTTTTCCATCATCAGCTTCCAGTTGCCCGGAATACGCTGGCGGTTGTAGCCCAGCAGGGTCAGCTCGCGTGCGCCCTCAGGCCCCTTGAAAATGCGGTCCAGCCAGGGCATGACGTTGGGACCGAGGTAGTCTTCAAGGGGTTCGGCCGCATCGCTGAAAGTCGCAAACACCAGGCCGTGCAGCACCGCCACGCGCAATTTGGTCAAGCCGTGGTCTTTGAGATCAAAGCCTTCCGGCATGCCGCCGTTGATGCAATCGCCGTCTTTCACGCCATCCTTGAACGGCAGGCCGGCGAGGTCCCCATTGAGCTTGTACGTCCACTGGTGGTAGGGGCAGACAAAACTGCGCGCATTGCCCTGCGGGTTCTGGCAGAAGCGCACGCCGCGATGCGCGCAGCGGTTTTCCACCACACGGATACCGTGATCGGTGTCGCGGTCTTTCGGCGCCACGCGGTCACGCACCATGACCACCTGGCGCTCACCGACCTGACTCAACTTGAAGTCGCCCAGCTTGGGGATTTCCACCGTGAGGCCGACATAACACCAGTGTGCGCCGTAGAACACCTTTTCCAGCTCACGCTGGTACAGCTGCTCATCGGTGTAAGCCCAGAAGGGGATGCGGCTGGAGCCCGGCTGGCTCCAGCGTGACAGGGTGTGGGGTGCGTTCATGGGCGTTGTCTCCGGACGGCGTTTCCGTCGCGCACAAATAATACGCTTACTTATTAATTCCGGCCAGTGCCCGCGGGGACACCGGTCACACCAGGGCCGATTTGTTCCGGCTGGTTTTCCACGCGCCGTAAAGCACGACCAGGCCCGGAACCAGGATCATGGCCCAGATGATCTTGCTCAGGTTGGCCTGCACCCAGGGCAGGTTGCCGAAGAAATAGCCGGCACTGCACAGGCCCACCACCCAGATCAGCGCGCCGATGACGTTGTAGGCACTGAACCGGCCGCGGCTCATCTCGGCCACGCCCGCCACAAAGGGCGCAAAGGTGCGGATGAAAGGCATGAAACGCGCAATGATGATGGTGATGCCGCCATAACGCTCGTAAAACTCGTGGGCCTGGTTGAACGCACGCTTGTTGAAGAACCGGGACTGCTCCCACTGGAACACCTTGGGGCCGAAGTAGCGGCCAATGGAATAGTTGCACTGGTCCCCGAGAATGGCCGCGACCGCCATCAAGCCCATGGCCAGCGGCAGGCTCAGCAGGCCCGCACCGCAGAGCGCGCCGGTGATGAACAGCAGCGAATCACCCGGCAAAAAAGGCATGACCACCACCCCGGTTTCGACAAACACAATCAAAAACAGCAATGCGTACACCCACATGCCATAAGCCGCGGTAAAGGCTTCGAGGTGCGCATCCACATGAAGGATGAAGTCGATCAGAAAGGTAAGGATGTCCATGCGCCTGATTTTGACATGGCGTTTTTTTGCCAGCCGGCATGAACCCGGGCTTTGTGGGTGTATCGGGCACCGCGGCCGGCCTGCGCAGGCAGACCCCAGACCCCAAACGTCTTCGCCCCTAAAATCGCCAGGTGACCCCAGCCCCTCCTTCCCGCCGCCCCATCCGCGGACACCCCGATGAGCTGATCAGCCAGAACGCGGCAGGCGAGGTCGTCGAGCGCCCGGCCTCGGTGGTGCGTGAGCTGGTGGACAACGCGCTGGACGCCGGTGCCACCCAGATCACGGTGCGGCTGCAGGCCGGTGGCGTGCGGCTGATCTGCGTCGAGGATGACGGCGCGGGCATTCCGCGCGATGAGCTGCCCGTCGCCCTCAAGCGCCATGCGACCAGCAAGATCGCTTCGCTGGGCGACCTGGAAGCCGTCGGCACCATGGGGTTTCGCGGCGAGGCCCTGGCCGCCATCAACTCGATTGCCGACATGAGCCTGCTGTCGCGCACAGAGGGCGACAGCCACGCCTGGCAGCTCGACGGCCGCTCCGGCGAACTCAAGCCGGTGGCGCGCAGCCGCGGCACCACGGTGGAAGTGCGCGAGCTGTTTTACGCCACCCCGGCTCGCCGCAAGTTCCTGAAAACCGACGCCACCGAACTCGCGCACTGCATCGAGGCCGTGCGCCGCCATGCGCTGGTGCGGCCCGACGTGGGTTTCGCGATCTGGCACGACGGCAAGCTGGTCGAGCAATGGCGTGCCTGCCAGGACGGGGCGGACCAGAACGCCCATGAGCAACGCCTGGCCGATGTGCTGGGCAGCGAGCTGCTGGCGCAAAGCGTGGCGGTGGACTACCGGTCCGGCGCCCTGCATGTCACCGGCCGCGCCGGCATT
>CBFGNA010000141.1:0-6493 GCA_965650045.1 uncultured Polaromonas sp. | reverse complement strand
TGCGTTTCCAGCCGCTTGGCCAGCTCGAACAGCGGCGGCGCCACCTTGAGGACCTGCTTGCCGACATTTTTGGCCGACGCATAAAACTGCCCGCTCATGAGCTGCGCCAGGTAACGGTTCAGCGCGCCCACCGGCGGGCTGATGCTCATGTCGTTGTCATTGAGCACCACCAGCAGCTTGCAGTCACACACGCCGGCATTGTTGAGTGCCTCGAAAGCCATGCCCGCGCTCATGGCGCCGTCGCCGATGATGGCAACGGCATGGCGGTCTTCACCCTTTTGCTTCGCGGCCATGGCCATGCCGAGCGCGGCAGAGATCGAGGTCGATGAGTGCGCCGTGCCAAAGGTGTCGTACTCGCTTTCATCACGGCGCGGAAATCCGCTGAGCCCGCCGAGCTGGCGCAGGCTGTTCATGCGGTCGCGCCGTCCGGTCAGGATCTTGTGCGGGTAAGTCTGGTGACCCACGTCCCAGACCAGGCGGTCATCCGGCGTGTTGAAGACGTAATGCAGCGCCACCGTGAGTTCGACGGTGCCCAGATTGGAGCTGAGGTGGCCGCCCGTCTGCGAGACGCTTTGCAGCACATAACTGCGCAGTTCGTCGGCCAGCGTCTTGAGCTGGGCGCGCGGCAGCAAGCGCAGGTCGGCGGGGCTGTTGATGGTTTCTAGCAGTGGGTACATCGTGGTGTGCCTTGTTATTTCCGGCGCCATGCGCCGCGTCCCTGGGGTCCGCTCAGGTGCTGCGGTTCACCAGCATGTCAGCCAGCGCGCTGAGCGCGTCCGTGTGCCTGAGCCCGCTGGCCTTGAGGCTGTGGTGAGCCTGGGAAAGCAATTCCTGCGCGTAGTTGCGTGAGGCGGGCAGCCCCATCAACGAAACAAAGGTCGGTTTGTCCTGGGCCGCATCCTTGCCGGCCGTCTTGCCCAGCGTGGCGGAATCGGCCGTCACGTCCAGGATGTCGTCCACCACCTGGAACGCCAGCCCCACCGCTGCACCGTAGTCGCGCAGGGCATTTCCGGCAAGCGGTGCGGTGGCCCCGCAGGCCGCGCCCATCATCACGCTGGCCTGCAGCAAGGCGCCGGTTTTCAGGCGATGCATGTCGTGCAGCTGCTCCGAAGACAGGGCCTTGCCGACACTGGCAAGGTCGATCGCCTGGCCGCCCGCCATGCCCTGGTAACCCGCCGCCTGCGCCAGCATGCGGCAGAGCACCGCCTGCGTTGCGGCGTCCACCGAACCGTCTTGCGGCGTCAGCAACTCGAAGGCCAGGGCCTGAAGCGCGTCACCGGCCAGCAGGGCCTGGGCTTCGCCGAATTTGACATGCACCGTCGGCTTACCGCGGCGCAACACGTCGTTGTCCATGCAGGGCATGTCATCGTGCACCAGCGAATAGGCGTGGATCAACTCCACCGCGCAGGCCACGCGCAGGGCCGCTTCCGGGCTGCCCTCCACGGCCTCGCAGGCGGCCATGACGAGCAGCGGACGCAGGCGCTTTCCGCCGTCCAGCACCGCATACCGCATGGCATCGCCAAGCCCGGCAGGCGCGGGCCGTGGCTCGGGTGGGGCGACCCAGCGACGCAGGGCCTGTTCAACAGTGGCTAGCTGGCGGGCGCTCCAGGCGTCCAGGTCAAAAGGCGGATGCACAGTCAATGGGCTACTCTTGGTTCCAGGGTTTGAGCTCGTCGCCCTCCAGCACCTTGATCTGGTTTTCCACGGCCTCCAGTTTGCCGCGGCAAAACTTGAGCAGTTCGGCACCGCGCTGATAACCCGTGAGCAACTGGTCAAGCGGCAGCTGGCCGGATTCAAGGCGGGCCACCAGGGTTTCAAGCTCTTCCAGCGCAGCTTCGTAGCTGGCGGGTTGGGCGGGGGTGGGAGGGGCAGGAGTTTTGGCCATGGTGATTTCGGGGATGCACTGATTTTAGGCCGTTGCGCGGCCCCTGCCGGCCCGAGGGCCTGGCGCCTGCGGAAGCCCCCTGCTTTCGGGGTTGCCATGTGCAGTGCGAACCGCCGCCTTGAGGGGTCACACGGTACAATGCCAGCTGGTTCCGACCTTGCAGCGCGCCCTGGTGGCAGGCTGCCCGCGTGTCCATCTACCCCCGGGATTGCCTGTTCCGGCAAATGCATGTCCGATCTAAGCCTTCGCCTGCTGCAGGCCACCAGCCAGCTCCCCGTTTCCAGCTATTTTGATGCCGGCCTGTACCAGCGCGAGCAGCAAAAGCTGTTTGCGCGCGGCCCGCGCTACGTGGGTCACGAGCTGGCCGTCCCGAATCTGGGCGACTATTACGCCCTGCCGCAGGAACTGGGCGGCCGGGCCCTGGTGCGCAACGCCACCGGCGTTGAGCTGATCTCCAACGTCTGCCGGCACCGCCAGTCCACCATGCTGCAGGGCCGCGGCAACACCGGCAGCAACATCGTCTGCCCGCTGCACCGCTGGACTTACAACACCACCGGCGAGCTGATCGGCGCGCCGCATTTCCAGGTGGACCCGTGCCTGAACCTGAACCGTTACAAGACCAGCGTCTGGAACGGCCTGGTCTTCGAGAACAACGGCCGCGACATTGCCGCCGAAATGGCACCGCTGGGCCACATGGCCGACCTTGACTTCTCCGGCTACCAGCTCGACAACATCCACCTCCACGAGTGCAACTACAACTGGAAAACCTTCATCGAGGTCTACCTGGAGGACTACCACGTCGGCCCCTACCATCCGGGTCTCGGCGGATTCGTCACGACGGACGACCTGCGCTGGGAACTGACGCCGCATTATTCGGTGCAGACCGTCGGTGTATCCGACAAGCTCGGCAAGCCGGGCACCGACACCTACAAGAAGTGGCACGACGTGGTGCTGCAGTACCGCGGCGGCGTGCCGCCCAAATACGGCGCGATCTGGCTGACCTATTACCCCAACGTGATGGTCGAGTGGTACCCGCATGCACTGGTCGTCAGCACCCTGCACCCGCAAGGCCCGGACAAGACCCTCAATGTGGTGGAGTTTTATTACCCCGAGGAAATTTGCGCCTTCGAGCGCGAATTTGTCGAGGCGCAGCAGGCCGCCTACATGGAAACCTGTGTCGAGGACGACGAGATCGCGCTCAGCATGGACGCCGGCCGCAAGGCGCTGATGCAGCGCGGCGACAACGAGTTCGGCCCCTACCAGAGCCCGATGGAAGACGGCATGCAGCATTTCCACGAGTGGTACCGGCGCGAGATGGGCGCCAGCAAAACCACGCAGATGCTGTGAGCATCCGCGCTTTCCAGCCCGGCTCCGATGCTCCCGATTTGATAGCTGCTTGCGCCCGCCGGACAAGGGCTAGAGCCACTTTTTACTTATAAAACCGGACCTCCATGCAAGCCCTCTGGATGCTGGCCGCGGCCTTTTTCTTCGCCTCCATGGCGGTCTGCGTGAAGTTTGCCTCGGAACACTTCAACAGCGCCGAGCTGGTGTTTTACCGCGGCCTGCTGGGCATGTTGTTCATGTGGGCGCTGGCCCGCTCGCGCGGCATCGGGCTGGCCACGCGTTTTCCGGGCATGCACATGTGGCGCAGCCTGGTCGGGGTGATCTCGCTGGGCGCCTGGTTTTATGCCATCGCCCATTTGCCGCTGGCCACCGCCATGACACTGAACTACATGAGCAGCGTCTGGATTGCCGCTTTTCTCGTTGGCGGCGCCCTGCTGATGGGTTTGCTGCCGGCCCGTGGCGAACGCGCGGCGACCCCGGCGGCGGGCTGGAGCCAGGGGCCTTTGGTGTTGACGGTGATCGCCGGTTTTATCGGCGTCATCATGATGCTGCGGCCAACCATCGAACAAAACCAGGCTTTTGCCGGCCTGGTCGGCCTGATGTCAGGCCTGCTGGCGGCTTTTGCCTACATGCAGGTGATGGCACTGGCGCGCGTCGGCGAGCCGGAAACCCGCACGGTGTTTTACTTCGCGCTGGGCTCGGCCGCGGCCGGTGGCCTCGGCATGCTTGTGGCCGGAACCTCCGAATGGCACTGGAAACCCGCCCTCTGGCTGGTGCCGCTGGGCGTGCTGGCCTCGCTGGGCCAGCTGTGCATGACGCGCGCCTACAGCCTGGCCAAAACCCGCAGCGCCACGCTGCTGGTGGCCAACCTGCAGTACTCCGGCATCGTGTTTGGCGCCATTTACAGCATCGTGCTGTTCGGCGAACGGCTGCCGCTGATCGGCTGGGCCGGCATGGCCCTGATCATGGCCAGCGGCATTGCCGCCACCGTGCTGCGCGCCCGCGCCGCGCCCAACTCGCCAGCCGAGGAACATTGAAGGCGCTTTGCGCCCTTGTCTGACGCCCGGAGCGCGCCTGGCCCCTTGCAGGCCGCCGCCGCTGCGCCATACTTGGCATGTGTCCCGTTGCCGCCGGCACCGCACCGGCGTTTGCCCACCTTTTCCTGAAGAACCCCGCCATGTACACCACCCTGATCTCCGTCCCGCAGTTGCAGGCCCTGACGGCCGGCGCCCAGCCCCTGCGGATTTTTGACTGCAGCTTTGAGCTGATGCAGCCGCACGCCGGCCGGACGCACTACCTGCAGGCCCACATCCCGGGGGCGGTTTATGCCGATCTCGACAACGACCTGAGCGCCAGGCATGGCGTGCCCGGCGCCCATGGCGTGCTTACCGCCGGCGGCGCCGACCAACCGGCTTCGGGCGGGCGCCACCCGCTGCCCAACCGCGAAAAATTTGCCACCTGGCTGTCCAGCGTGGGCTTTGCCAACAACATGCAGGCGGTGGTCTATGACCGCAATGGCGCCAATTATTGCGGCCGCCTCTGGTGGATGCTCAAGTGGGCCGGGCACGAGGGCGTCGCCATTCTCGACGGCGGCCTGCAGGCCTGGCAGGCGGCCGGCGGCGCGGTCGCCAGCGGCGAGGAAGCCTCGCATTTCCAGTCCAACTTCGAGCTCGGCCCCGAACGCGCCACCCTGGTGGACGCGGATCAGATTGCCGGCCAGCTCGGGCGCCCGGCGCAAACCCTGATCGACGCCCGCGCACCCGCGCGCTTTCGCGGCAAGGTCGAGCCGCTGGACCCGGTCGCCGGCCACATCCCCGGCGCGCTGAACCGCCCGTTCAGCCAGAACATCGGCGCGGACGGGAAATTCAAGTCCGCCGCCGAACTCCGGACCGAGTTCGAGGCCCTGCTGGGCGGCCGCGACCCGGCCAGCGTGGTGCACCACTGCGGCAGCGGGGTCAGCGCCCTGCCCAACCTGATCGGCATGGAAATCGCCGGCCTGGGCCGAAGCGGCCTGTACGCGGGAAGCTGGAGCGACTGGTGCAGCGACCCGGCCCGGCCGGTCGCCCAAGGCTAGCGGTAAATACCCCCGAAACCCCAGGCAGGGGGTATGCAATGCTTTAGTATTCGCTAGCCCACCATGCCTGATACGACCCCTCCCGAATCAACGCGACTTCTCGCCGCGGAACTGATAGAAAAGCGTTACTCACGCGGCCTGCGTTCCCTGCTGCTGATGTTGCTGGTCGGCCTGCCGCTGGTCATGCTGCTGTCCCTCGCGCAGCACAGCGGTCCGGTGCAACTGGGGGTGGTCGGCATGGCCCTGGTCCTGACCGGTGTGGGGTACTGGCTGCTGCAAAAAGGCCACTACTGGTGGACCAGCCACCTGCTGGTTTTTTCGCTGATCGGCCTGTCCACGGCCGGCATCGTGGCCTATGGTTCGGCACGCAGCGCACTGCTGCTCGGTTTTGTGGGAGCCGTGGTTGCCGCGGGCATGACCCAGGGAAAAAAGTCGCTCATTGTCGCTGTGGGCCTGAGTGCCACAGCGCTTGGCCTGCTGTGCTTGGCTGAACTTTCAGGGCTGCTGGTCACACCCGACTTCAAGGTCAACCTTCGTTTCTGGGCCGTGACGGTGTTGCTGCTGACCGGCATTGCGGTGAGCGTTTACACCAGCCGCCAGGTGGTGCTGCGGGCACTGCGCGAACAACACGCCGAACTGCGGCGCCGCGAGGAAGCTGAAGACCGCCTGCGCCTGAGCGAGGACCGCTTCAGCCGCATCTTCCGAAACAGCCCGGCGGCCATCATCGTGCAGTCGCTGGAAGACATGACGGTGCTTGACATCAACCCGGCCTTCGAGCGCCTGTACGGCTACAGCCGCGAGGAAATCCTCGGTCGCACCGATGAATGCCTGTGGCGCAACACTGAAGACCGCAAGGCTTTCCAGCGCCACATGGCCGCCGCCGGGCGGGCCATGAACCTGCCGCTGGAAGGGCGCACCAGGGACGGCCGGCGGCTGCACGTGCTGCTGTCCACCGAAATCGAAGGCAAGGGGCATGCGCGCATCGTGGTCTCCACCATCACCGATGCCACCGCTGAAACCGAGGCGCGCCAGGCGGCACGGCAATCGGCCGAGCTGTTTTCAAAAGCCTTTGATTTCAGCCCGATCAACATGACCATCACGCAGGTGTCGGACGGCACCTTTCTGGCCGTCAATGCGGTCGAGGATTCGGTGCAGGGTTTCACCCGCGAGGAATTGCTGGGCCGCACCTC
>CBFGNA010000140.1:0-6521 GCA_965650045.1 uncultured Polaromonas sp. | reverse complement strand
GACGGCCTGGGACGCGTCGAGCGCCTCCAGCCTTGCAACAACCTCCTTGACAGCCTCCGCATGCCCGGAATGCGCCACCAGCAAGGCATCCGGCGTGTCGATGATCAACAGGTCCTGGGTTCCAAGCGCCACCACGGGCCGCTTGCCACCCGCATGAATGAAGGTATTGCGGGCGTGCAGGTGATGGACGTCCTGCTTCAGGCCGCCGCTGCGGTTACCCTGCGCTTCCGGCTGGGCCAGTTCGGCCACCGCGCCCCAGCTGCCCACATCACTCCACACCCCGCCAAACGGGAAGACAACCACGTTGGCTGCACGCTCCATCACGGCGTAATCGATGGACTGGCTCCGGCAGGCAGCAAACACCGTTGCGTCGGGGCGTGTGAACAATCCATCCTGCTGCGACTGCTGCATGGCGACCCGGCACACCTCCAGAATGTCCGGTGCGTGGGCCTGCAAGGCATCCAGCAAGGCCTGTGCACTCATCAGGAAAATACCGGCGTTCCACAGATACTCGCCGCTGCCCAAAAACCCCAAGGCCGTTGCCGCATCGGGTTTTTCGACAAACCTCGCGACCTTGACTCCGCCATCTCCGGAAAGCTCGCCCTTCTGAATGTAGCCGTAAGCTGTGCTGGGCGTGGTGGGCTGCACCCCGAAAGTCACCAGCTGTCCGGCCCGCGCGGCCGCTGCGGCCGACTGCACCATGGCGGCAAAGGCGCGTGAATCCGGAATGTGGTGGTCTGCGGGGCAAAACAGCAGCAGGGCATCCGCTGGAGCGGCAAGCGCAGCGAGCGCCATAGCCGCAGCGGTATTTTTGGCCTGAGGCTCCAGAATCTGTCGAACGGCAAGACCTGCATGTTCAGCCACGTCCGCCACCAGAAAACGATGCTCCTCGGACGCAACGCAGGTGATGGACGGGGTCCCGGTTCCGGCCAGCAGGGCCAGGTGCTCCAGCGTGAGCTGCAACAGCGACTTGTCGCCGATCAGCGGAATGAACTGCTTGGGGAAACCCTTGCGCGACAAAGGCCAAAGCCGTGTGCCACTGCCACCACACAGCACAACTGGATGAATCGCCGAGGCGCCCGGCGCAACAGAACGGCTCACGAGCGCTCCACTTCCCGGCGCAGCGCCTCGATCTCATGTTGCAGCAGTTCGAACTCCATGAGCTTGCGCTGCAAAAAGGCTTTTGTCAGCGCACTTTTTGCCTCGATGCCGGATGGCGTGAGCACATAGGAATAAGCCATCTTGTTATCGCTTCGCCTGAAGTTGTTGGCCTTGACCAGACCTTTGTCAACCAATGCCCGCAGGCAGTAATTGATCTTGCCCAGGCTCACCCCGAAACGTTCGGCCAGCCCGCGCTGGCTGGCCGCCGGCTCCTGGGTGAGCTCGCACAAAAGGTAGTAAGGCAGGTCCTGGGGCGCCATGCCTAAGGTGGTGTGTTCATGAATTGAACGCATTGTAAACATATGCATGGCTTGCGAAGAGCTGCTGTCACACGCTGCGCATGGCCTGGTCCAGCGACACGCCCCGCTGATCCCTGGCAGACAGCAGAGGCTGGACGTCTGCCGGCCACGTTATGTTGAGCGCCGGATCATTCCAGGCAATACAGCGCTCAAGCGCGGGCGCGTAGTAGTCGGTGGTCTTGTACAAAACGTCGGCGCTGTCACTGAGCACCAGAAAGCCGTGCGCCAGGCCCGGCGGCACCCACAGCTGGCGAGGGTCGTGTTCGTTGAGTTCCATGCCGACCCACCGGCCAAAACCGGGCGATCCGGGCCGGATATCAACCACCACATCCAACACCGCGCCACGCACGACCCGAACAAGTTTGCCTTGCGGCTGGACAGACTGGAAGTGAAGGCCGCGCAACACACCTTTTCCCGAGCGGCTGTGGTTGTCCTGGACAAAGGTGAAGCCGGTGCCGGTGGCGGCATTAAAAGCTCGCTGGTTAAAACTTTCGAAAAAGAAACCGCGCGGGTCCGTGAACACCTGCGGCTCGACAACCAGGACGTCCGCCACAGCGGTGGGCGTGACCTTCATGGGCGACCCCGATCCGCGTGCGAATACAGCAGGGGTGGGAGGCAGTTACGGCGCGCGCGCTGACACATTGCACTGCCTGAACAGGCGGCAAGGATGGCCACAGATCGTATCCGCATCATGTCAAATCGGCCAGCATGCGGGCCACGCCGCTTTGCCAGGCGGGAAGGCGCAAGCCGAATGTATTTTGAAGTTTGGCAGTATTCAATCGCGAATTATGCGGGCGCGTGGCCGGCGTCGGAAAAGCGGCCGCCGGGACCGGCTTGACTGTGGACGATGAAGCCTGAAGCGCCATGCCTGCAGCGCCCGCGCAGTCAAGGACAAAACAGGCATAACCATGCCACGAGGTCTCGCCGGCAGCCGCCGCGTGGTAAGTGCCGGACAACGGGGCGCCGCCCGCATCCTGGGTGCGCATGAGCATGTGCGCAGTCACGTCGGCAAGCAGGTCCGCGCCTGTGGGTGCCCCGAACTGGTCGTCAACCACCGTCAACCCCTCGCGCTCCCGGGCCAGACGCAACATGGTCGTGGCAAAGTTGTTTCGCCGGGCCGAGTAAACCCAGCTGCTTCGCAACATCAGGTGCTTGGGGCACGCCGCCTGGATGCGCCGCTCTCCTTCCAGCTTGGACCTGCCGTAGATGTTGAGTGGGCCAGTCATGTCGTCCTCGACCCAGGGCCGGTCGCCCCTGCCGTCGAACACATAGTCGCTCGAGTAATGAACCAGCCATGCCCCCAGGGCCGCGGCAGCCTCGGCAAGCACCCCCGGCGCCTGCGCATTCACCGCGTGCGCCGCAGCTTCATCACTTTCGGCTGCGTCCACAGCGGTATAGGCCGCCGCATTGACGATCACGCCGGGCCGCACCCGCATCACAGTGTCCTTCAAGCCATCAAGGTCCAGCAGGTCGCCGCAAAAATCGCTGCCGTGATGCTCTGGCGCAATCACCTCACCCAGTGGCGCCAGGCTGCGCTGCAGCTCCCGGCCGACTTGTCCGTTTTTCCCGAAGAGCAGGATTTTCATGCGTGCCTCAAGCTGCCGCCGCCCGGCACTGCAGCGCGATCCAGTCCGGGTGATCCAAGTACCACTGCACGGTTTTGCGAAGGCCGTTCTCGAAGGGTTCGGCAGGTGTCCAGCCGAGCTGCTTCATGAGTTTGCGGGCATCGATGGCGTAGCGGCGGTCGTGGCCCGGCCGGTCCTCGACAAACGCGATCTGCTCACGGTAACTCCCCTGCGCGCGCGGCCGCAACTCGTCCAGCAAGGCGCAGACCGACTCGACCAACGCAATATTCGTTTTTTCGCTGCTGGCCCCGACGTTATAGGTCTCGCCCGGTGCGCCCGATTCGAGCACGCGCCGAAGCGCGCGGCAATGGTCGCTGACGTACAGCCAGTCACGGATATGGAGTCCGTCGCCATACATCGGCAGCGGCTTTCCGGCCAGGGCGTTGACGATCACGAGGGGGATCAGTTTTTCGGGAAACTGAAAGGGGCCGTAGTTGTTGCTGCAGTTCGTCGTCAGCACCGGAAGTCCGTGCGTGTGGTGGTAGGCACGTACCAGATGGTCTCCCGCGGCCTTGCTGGCCGAATAGGGATTGTTGGGACGGTAGGCATGGGTTTCGCTGAAGACGGAATCACCTGGCGCCAGGGAACCGTAAACCTCGTCAGTCGACACCTGCAAAAAACGGAAACCTGCCCTGGCCTCGCTGGCCAGCGTCCCCCAATAGGTCCTGGCGGCCTCCAGCAGGCGGAAGGTACCCACCATATTGGTCTGGATGAAGTCCTCCGGGCTGTAGGTGGCACGATCCACATGCGACTCCGCCGCGAAATTGACAATCGCACGCGGCTGGTACCGGGTCAGAAGGCCGGCAACAAGTGCGCTGTCTCCTATGTCGCCCCGCACAAACACATGCCGGGGATCACCGCGCAGGGACTGCAGCGTTTCGAGCTTGCCGGCGTACGTGAGCTTGTCCAGATTAATCAGGGGCTCATCATGTGTTGCGAGCCAGTCCAGAACAAAGTTGGCGCCTATAAAACCTGCGCCGCCGGTAACCAGAATCATGAGCCGTCCCTTCAGAGTGCAGGCGCCGCCTGCCCCCCGGCCACATTATGCCTTTTAGCCTTCGGATACTCGAAACCCTGAGAGCTGAACCATGAACGGAGAAGGCTAGGCAACGTGCAAAATCAGTCTTGCCATTTCTGGCTGGAATGTGGCTTCACGCGCAACCGATCCTTCTATAAGAAATAAAAGGGGGAACGCCACTGGCGAGGGCCAGCTGGCACGACCTCGTAGGCAGCACGACGGCAACTGTCATGCTATAAAATTAGTCGATGAAATTAGTTCTTACACTGCTAATCTGCTTGTCGGCCAACTGCTTTGCTGCGTGCTCCAGTCCGGCGGGACCTGAAGTTGACTGGAGTGGGTGCAACAAGACGGACGGCATGCAACTGGCCGAAATAGGATTTGGTCGAGCCCAATTCATAGGGACTTCGCTCAGATTCGCAAATCTTAGTAAAGCTTATCTCGTAGACGCCAAGCTGAAACAAGCCAATTTGATCGGGGCGAATCTGAGGGGCGCCGACCTAACCGGGGTGGACTTGACCGACGTAAAACTGTACGCGGCCGACCTTTCCGGCGCGCGCCTCAACGGAGCGACAGTAACGAGAGCAAACATGGCTGAAGCCAAAATTGCTGGTACGGATTTTAGCGGTGCCAAATGGATTGACGGTAAAAAGATGTGCGCTCCGGGCTCTATTGGGGCCTGCAACTAGCGACGGTTTTGCTGCATCTCATGTCCGCCAAGTGGTAGCCTCCTTGGAAATCAGAACGCCACCTAATGCCTACGGCATTACCATGTTGCGGTACTAACTATCCATTTAGTCCAAATAACACCGCATCGCAGACTAGGAAGTTAAAAAAGTGCCCTTGTGAACAGCCTCTGATTTAATTCGATAAATAGCAACGGCGCGAGTCGAAAAGCCAGCGCGGCACCGTGCAGGGTGCACGTGGCAATCTGGCGCAACGTGCCGGTTTAAAGAGCGTGAAAGAATCAAAAGCTTGCTCCTTCTTACTCCGCTCCCGTGGCAGTCGGAGAAAGCTTTTCCTAAGATGCATCCTGTGAATTTTCAATAACACATCGCTCTGCGCAGTGTTTAACAGGCTAAGTGGTACTTGCGTTTTACGAAGAGTAACCACGCAAATAATGCTTGCTAAAGTTCTTTAGATTCGGCAAAGCAGTCTCAAAAATGTATCCCCCGCATCATCTGCTGCAACGCTACGGCTTCGGGCGACAAGGTCTGCTTGACCGGTTTGTCGCCCGGCCTGGCCCCCTTGGCGGCCGATGAATCGGGGAACATGCGGAAGCTGGTGTTCATGGCGATTTGCGCCACGCGTGGCAGCAGCGCGTGCAGCACCTGGCCGGCAATACCCAGGCGGGTGGCGATACGCACCGATTTGAAAATGCAGGCTTGGGCCACCAGGTCGGCAGCTTCTTCGGGGCTCAGGGTCGGCACGTTGTTGTAGAGATTGGTGGGCGCAATCATCGGCGTGCGAACCAGTGGCATGTTGATGGTGGTGAAGGTGATGCCCTGGTCCGCGAATTCACTGGACGCGCAGCGGGTCCAGGCGTCCAGCGCGGACTTGGACGCCACATAGGCTGAGAAACGCGGTGCGTTGGTCAACACGCCGATGGAGCTGATGTTGACCACGTGGCCCTTGCGTTTGGCCACCATGCCGGGCAAAAACCCCATGGTGACGCGCAGGCAGCCGAAGTAGTTGAGCTGCATGGTGCGCTCGAAATCATGGAAGCGGTCGTAGCTGGCCTCGATGGCGCGGCGGATGGAGCGGCCGGCATTGTTGATGAGGAAGTCCACGCCGCCATGATTGGCGATCAGCGCCTGCACAAAGCGGTCGCAATCGGCCATGTCGGCGATGTCAGCCGGGTAGGCGATGAACTCATAACCCTTTGCCCTGGCCTCCTTGCAGGCTTCGTCCAGCTTGTCCTGGTCGCGGCCGCAGATGATGGTGATGGCGCCGGCTTCGGCAAACTTGTGCGCTGCTGCCAGGCCGATGCCCGAGGACCCGCCGGTGATCAGCACCACCTTGCCGCCCACCGTGCCGCGCAGCGAGCGGTCGATGTGCAGGTCCGGATCCAGGTGCCGCTCCCAATAGTCCCAGACGCGCCAGGCGTAGTCCTTGAGGTTGGGGCATTCCACGCCCGAGCCCTTGAGCGCGGCCAGCGTTTCGCGGCAGTCGAAACGCGTCGGGTAGTTGACAAAGGTCAGCATGTCCTCGGGCAGGCCGAGGTCGGCCATGACGGCGTTGCGCACGCGCCGCACCGGTGCCAGTGCCATCAGGCTCTTCTTGACACCGCGCGGAATGAACCCAAGCAGCGCCGCATTGACGAACAGGTTCATCTTGGGCGCATGGGCGGCGCGGCTGAAGATATCCAGCACATCGCCGACCCGGTAACCCACCGGGTCGACCAGATGGAAGCAATTT
>CBFGNA010000139.1:0-6532 GCA_965650045.1 uncultured Polaromonas sp. | reverse complement strand
GATCGCCGAGGCGCGCGCGCACGGCGATCTCAAGGAGAACGCCGAGTACCACGCGGCCAAGGATCAGCAGGGGCTCATGGAAGCGCGCATCCGCGACATCGAGGGCAAGCTCTCGAATGCGCAGATCATCGACGTCACGGCCGTGAACGCGGGCGGTAAGGTCGTGTTCGGCTCGACCGTCCGTCTCGTCGATGCGACGGACGGCACCGAGGCGAAGTATCAGATCGTCGGCGAGGACGAGGCCGACATCAAGCTGGGCCTGGTCAACATCAGCTCACCGATTGCCCGCGCGCTGATCGGCAAGGACGAGGGCGACACTGCCGAAGTGCAGGCGCCCGGCGGCATCAAGCGCTACGAAATCATTGCGGTGATGTACATCTAGAAAATGCTGCCCCCACGTTCGCTCACTGCGTGTAGCTCTCTGCCCCCCGAAGGGGCTGATTTCCCTTGGGGTGGCCCGGCGGGAAATCTGTGGCCCCCACGTTCGCTCACATGATCTTGAGCACCCGGTCCCGCATCTCCGTCCTGCTGGCTGCCCTGTGGTGGGGCAGCCTGAGCACCCTGGGTTTTATGGTGGTGCCGCTGCTGTTTGTGCACCTGCCCAGCCCGGCCGCCGCCGGCGCCATGGCCGCAAAACTGTTCACTGCGCAAACCTGGCTCAGCATTGCCTGCACTTTCTTCCTGTTGCTGGTTATCAAAGGAAAAGAGGCTGTAGCCCATAGCCCACAAGCGCAAGCTGCTATGAAATATATAGTGGCTGGAATGCTGCTGGCGGTGCTGGTGGAGTTCGGCGTGTCGCCGCGCATCGTGAGCGCACGCGCTGAAGGCGGTAACCTCAAACTCTGGCACGGCCTGGGCACGGCGATGTATGTGGCCCAGTGGCTGGCCGCGGGCTGGACCTTGTGGTGCCTGAGCCGCGCTGCGAAAGAGTCCGAACCCGGTTAACGCCAACCGCTGCTGCTCAGCTGCGTTCAGCCGCTTCCAGGGTATTGACCAGCAGCATGGTGATGGTCATGGGGCCGACGCCGCCAGGCACCGGCGTGATCCAGCCGGCCACTTCCCTGACACCTGCAAAGTCCACGTCGCCGCAGAGCTTGCCTTCGTCATTGCGGTTCATGCCGACGTCGATGACGACCGCGCCGGGTTTGACCATGTCGGCGGTCAGCACATTGCGCTTGCCAACGGCCGCCACCACCACATCGGCCTGCAGGGTCAGCGCCTTCAGATCTTTCGTGCCGCTGTGGCAGATGGTCACCGTGGCATTTTTCTGCAGCAGCATCAGAGCCATGGGTTTGCCGACAATGTTGCTGCGGCCGATCACCACGGCGTGTTTGCCTTTCAGGTCGTAGCCAATGCTTTCCAGCATCTTCATGCAGCCGTAGGGGGTACAAGGCCAGAAGCCCGGCTGGCCAACCATCAGCGCGCCGGCGCTAGCCACATGGAAACCGTCCACATCCTTCTCGGGCGAAATCGCTTCGATGACCTTCTGGGCGTCGATGTGCGCCGGCAGGGGCAGCTGGACCAGGATGCCGTGAATGGCCGGATCGCGGTTCAGTGCATCCACCCGCGCCAGCAGATCGGCTTCATTCAGCGTGGCGGGATACTGCTCCAGCACCGAGTGCAGGCCGCTGTCCTGGCAGGCCTTGACCTTGTTGCGCACGTAAACCTGGCTGGCGGGGTTTTCGCCGACCAGCACCACGGCCAGGCCCGGCACGATGTCGCGCGCGCGCAGTGCGGCGGCACGGCGGGCGACGTCGCCGCGCAGTTGTTGGGACAGGGCGTTGCCATCGATCAGTTGTGCAGTCATTTGCTTAACTTCCAAAGTAAAAACGCCCGCCGGTCCTTGAACCACGGGCGCTGGCAGCTATCGAAAGGATAGCGGCGGGGGAGGGGGCTCAGGCCTTGGGTGCGCTGGAGCCCAAGGCGATTTTCAGCAGGTCGGCGACCGTGTTGGCGTTGAGTTTTTCCATGATGTTGGCGCGGTGCGCTTCCACCGTCTTGATGCTGATGCCGAGGTCATCGGCGATCTGCTTGTTCAGGCGTCCGGCAACGATGCGTTCGAGCACCTGGGCTTCGCGCGAGGTCAACTTGGCGAGCAACGCGTCGCGGCTGGCCGATTGCTGGTGTTCGCTGAAGGCTTCCTTGGCCTGCTCCAGCATGCGCTCGACCAGATTCACCAGGGCTTCTTCCTGGAAAGGCTTCTGGATGAAGTCCATCGCGCCTTTTTTCATGGTGTCCACGGCCATGGGCACGTCGCCGTGGCCGGTGATGAACACGATGGGCAGCGGCGATTTGCGTTCGACCAGGCGGTCCTGCAGCTCAAGGCCGGTCATCCCGCCCATGCGGATGTCCACGATCAGGCAGGCGACTTCACGCGCGTCGTAGCGGCTCAGAAAGGTTTCGGCAGAGTCATAACAACGCACCCGGTAGTCCTTGCCTTCGAGCAACCACTGCAGCGAGTCGCGCACGCCTTCATCATCGTCAACGACATACACGGTGCCTTTTTTGGGAATCAAGCTCATGCCAAACCTTTTGCGTAGACGGTATCAAACAGCTTGTCAGTGAACGCCGGCCGGAGGGGACGGTGTTTCTGCGGCAGCCAGGGCTGGGGAAAGCAGGGGAGTCACAGGGATCCAGAAGGTGAACCGGCACCCCACCACTTCGTCGCCATTGTAGAGGTTCTCCGCCTGCATCCGGCCCTGGTGCGACTCGACGATGCTGCGGCACAGCTTCAGGCCGATACCCATGCCTTCAGCCTTGGTCGAGTAGAAGGCTTCATAGAGCCGGCCCATGACTTCGGGCGACAGCCCCTTGCCCGAATCCAGCACCGAAAACTCGATCACGTTCTGCTCGTCGATGGTTTTGGGCACCACGCGCAGCTCGACACTGCGGCGGGCCGTGGGCCGTTTGGCTTGCGCAATCGACTCGGCGCCGTTTTTCATCAGGTTGATCAGCACCTGCTCGATCAGGATGGGGTCCACCATCACCGCCGGCAGGCGGGCCGCAATGTAGTGGCTGAGCCGCACGTTGTGGCGGCGCAGCTCGATGTCGGCCAGCTCCATCGCGTTGCTGACCATGGTCGCCACGTCGGCGGCGCTGCGGTTGGGTTCGCTGCGTTTCACGAAGGAGCGGATGCGCTGGATGATCTGGCCGGCGCGGTGCGCCTGCTTGGCCGTCTTTTCCAGCGCAACCAGCAGGTCTTCGTTGCTGATCTGCTGGCCCTTGATGCGCGAGACCATGCCGTTGCAGTAATTGTTGATGGCGGTCAGCGGCTGGTTCAGTTCATGGGCCACGCTCGACGCCATCTCGCCCATGGTGATCAGGCGGCTGGCCGACTGGGCGCGCTCGGCCTGCAGCGCCGCCTGTTCCTCGGCGTGGCGGCGTGGCGTGATGTCGCTGGCGATCACCATTTGGGCCAGCCGGCCGTCCACCCAGGTCAGGTAGCGCGAACGGACCTGCAGCCACTTGCCGAGTTCGGGCACAAAAATTTCGGCATTTTCGGTCTGCGCGGTGGTCAGCGTGTCGGTCGGAAAACCCGCCAGCCCATCGACCGCATCCAGCGTGTCGTCGGTGGGCGCAACCGCCGGCACGCCGGCCTGGGCGATCAGGTTCATGTGGCCCGCCACCTCGCCGCCGAACCAGGCGCGGTAGAGCTTGTTGGCAAACAGCAGTTCTTCGCTGCCCAGCGGCGCCACCGAAATGGCTGCGTCCAGACCTTCGAGCACGGTGGTGAAGCGCTCGTACGAGTTGGAGAGCTCCTCGCGGACGCGTTTGGGCTCGGTGATGTCGGTGACCGAGGTCATCCAGCCGGTCTGCTGGCCGCGCGGGTCGATCAGTGGCGAGACATACATGCGGCCATCAAAGATGGCACCGCTCTTGCGTTTGATGCGCACCTCGAAGCCGCCAGGCGCCGAGCGGCCATGCAACTCGTCGTCCAGCCGCGCCGCCAGGGTGTCGCGGTCCTGGTCCGGCCAGTGGGGAAAGGGGGCGGTGCGGCCAACCAGTTCGCCCTCGCTCCAGCCCGTCATCTGGCAGAACGCCGGGTTGACATAGGTGATGCGGCCCTGCAGATCCAGCGCCCGCATGCCGGTCAGCATGGAGTTTTCCATGGCGCGCCGGAAATTGGTTTCCGAAATCAACGCCTCCTGGGCCTGCACGCGGCGCCGCGTGTGGCGCCAGGTGCCCAGCAACATCCACACGGTCAGGGCGCTCAAGGCGCTGACCAGCCAGAAGAAGCCACTGCCCACCACACCCAGCGAGGCGCGGTAGCCTTGCGCCTTGAGCAGCAGGCCGTTGCCTACCGGCGATACCGGAATCTCGTACTGCTGGGCCTCGTCAGTCCAGGGCAGGAGCTTGACGGCGCTGCTGTGTGGCGGCGGCATGTTGCCAGCCAGCAGTTTGCCCTTGTCGTCAAGCAGCGCCACCGCATATTTGGCCGTCACCTCGGTCGGCACGCCGAAGCGCAGCAGGCCGTCCACCGCATATTCACCGAGGATCACGCCGCCAAACTTGCCCTGATCATCCAGGGGGATCTGCAGCTGCAGGGTGGGACCGTTGTAGCTGGCGTCGTCCTTGGTGCTGAGCGGCCGCGAATACACCGGCTGCCGCAGATCGCGGGCCAGGCCGAAGGTGCCCTCGGTTTCGCCGTATTTGATCTGGTCTCCGGAGATGCGTGCCTGCGCCAGGTTGGCGCTGGGCGAGACGTAGGCGGCCCTGACCTTGCGGCGCGAATCCACCCACGTGACCGCCAGCAGTTCGGGGTACTGGTTGACCAGGGATTCGGCCTGCGCCGTGAATTCCGTGGTGTCCACATCCTTGTTCGAGACGTCGCGACCGAGTCGCATCAATTGTTCCTGGCGTTCCAGCAGGCGCAGCCGCAAGCGTTGCTGGGCGTACTCGACATCGCGTTTGACGGCCTGTTGCTCGCGGTCAATTTCCTCGATGCGCAGGTAGCCAAAAGCGGCAATTACCGCGGCCAGGAAGAGCATCACGGCCAGCAGGGGGCCCAGCGTGACAAAGCGGTCCTGCCGGGTCGGTGATTGTTTGCGCCACCAATGGCGCCAGCGCGCCAGCGGCGCAGCGCCGGGCGGACGGGTGGAAGCGGTGGGCAGGGGAGATGTCATGGCTGGGCCGTCAAGTTTACGGGACTTGGGGCCAGCTGCCGCATGCCTTCATTCGGCCGACACCGAGCCCGTGGGCCTGGGGCCTCGCAGACGGCGGCGGCTCGTTTTGAGAGTGATTTATTTTATTTCTTATTATGAAATCATCAGCCGCTATTTGAAATATGGCAAAAATTATGAGAAACTGGCAGCTTGAATCCAAATTGCGTTACAACGTGATGAAGATGCCAATCAACACAAGCTAGCACCCTAGCTACAGCAGGAGACAAACCATGGCTGCAAATCCGGAACAGGCACGTGCGGACACCTTGGGCACAGCCGCGAATGACGCGCTGGACAAGGACGCCCAGGAAACGCGGGAGTGGCTGGAAGCCCTGACCGCGGTCATTGAAAGTGAAGGCCCGGAACGCGCCCACTTCCTGCTGGAACAACTGCTCGAACATGCCCGCCAGGGCAGCATCGACATGCCGTTTTCGGCCAACACCGGGTATGTCAACACCATCGAGGCCGACCAGGAAGAACGCTCACCCGGCAACCTCGAAATCGAACGCCGCCTGCGTGCCTACATGCGCTGGAACGCCATGGCCATGGTGGTCAAGGCGAATCGCCTGCATCCGGCCGATGGCGGCGACCTCGGCGGCCACATCGGCTCCTTCGCTTCACTGGCCAGCCTGTTCGGTGCCGGCTTCAACCATTTCTGGCACGCCGAAAGTGAAAAACACGGCGGCGACTGCCTCTACATCCAGGGCCATGTGTCGCCCGGTGTTTATGCGCGTGCCTACCTTGAAGGCCGCCTGACTGAAGAGCAGTTGCTCAACTTCCGTCAGGAAGTGGACGGCAAGGGCCTGTCGAGCTACCCGCACCCCAAGCTGATGCCCGAGTTCTGGCAGTTCCCCACGGTGTCCATGGGCCTGGGCCCGCTGATGGCGATTTACCAGGCGCGTTTTCTCAAATACCTGCACGCCCGCGGCATTGCCAACACCGAAAACCGCAAGGTCTGGGTGTTCTGCGGCGACGGCGAGATGGACGAGGTCGAATCGATGGGCGCCATCGGCCTGGCCGCGCGTGAAAAACTCGACAACCTGGTGTTTGTCATCAACTGCAACCTGCAGCGCCTGGACGGCCCGGTGCGCGGCAACGGCAAGATCATCCAGGAGCTCGAGGGCGAGTTCCGCGGCGCCGGCTGGAACGTGATCAAGCTGGTCTGGGGCAGCTACTGGGACCCGCTGCTGGCGCGCGACAAGGAAGGCATCCTGCGCCAGATCATGATGGACGTGGTCGACGGCGACTACCAGGCGATGAAGGCCAACGATGGCGCCTTCGTGCGCAAGAACTTCTTCGGCCGCCACCCCAAGGGCCTGGAGATGGTCGCCAAGATGAGCGACGAGGACATCTGGCGCCTGAACCGCGGC
>CBFGNA010000138.1:0-6544 GCA_965650045.1 uncultured Polaromonas sp. | reverse complement strand
CGTGCATGGCGATTGCCGCTGTACGCCGCCGCCTGGATCACAGGGACCGCACTGGTGCTGTACGCGGCAGTGCATCCTGCCGCCGGGCTCGACTGGACCGGCTGGGTGGCCGTGCTGCTGATGGCCTGGCCGGCATCCGAAGCCGTGGCCGCCCTGATTCACCGCCTCGTGGCCGAGTCGGCCCGCGTCCAGCCGCTGCCGCGGCTGGACTTCAGCGCCGGCATCCCCGCCGCGCACCGCGTGCTGGTTGTCATGCCCTGCATGCTGAGCTCGCCGGCATCCACCAGCGAGCTGGTGCATCGCCTGAGCCTGCACTGGCTGGCCAGCCGCGAAACCCATGCCCAGTTCGCCTTGCTGACGGACTGGGGCGACGCAGACGCCGAGAACCTGCCGGGGGACCAGGCCCTGCTCGAAGACGCCCTTGAAAAAATCCGGATTCTGAACCGCAACCACCCCGCAGCCCCAAACGCGCCCTCGCGTTTTATCCTGCTGCACCGCCCTCGCACCTGGTCTGCCACCGAAGGCCGATGGATAGGCTGGGAACGCAAGCGCGGAAAGCTCGAAATGCTGCTGCGCCAGATCGCCGGCGGCGGCCCCAGCGTGTTTGTGCCGCAGGCACCCGACATGCAACTGGCTGCGGGCCTCCAATACCTGCTGACCCTGGACAGCGACACAGTGTTGCCTGCAGGGTCGCTGCGCGACCTGGTGTCTGTGGCCGCCCATCCTCTCAATGCCCCCCGGATCGACCCGGTGCGCCGCTGCGTCAGCGCGGGTTACGGCATCCTGCAGCCGCGTGTGGTCACGCCCTTGCCGGCTGCGGAAGAACGTTCCCCGTTTCATGCCATGTTTGCGGGCCAGGCCGGCCTGGACCCCTACAGCAGCGGCGTCTCCGACCTCTACCAGGACCTGTTCGGCATGGGCAGTTTCACCGGCAAGGGCTTGCTGAACGTGCATGCGGTGCACGCCGTGCTGGACCGCCGCCTGCCAGACGGCGCCGTCCTCAGCCATGACCTGCTGGAAGGCAGCATCGCCCGCTGCGCGTATGTGGCCGACGTGGTGTTGATGGAAGACCATCCGCACCATGCGGGCGTTGCCGCCTCGCGGGTGCACCGCTGGACCCGCGGCGACTGGCAATTGCTGCCGCTGATGTTGCACGCCGGCCGTTTTGGCATTGATGCCCTGGGGCTCTGGCGCATGGCCGACAACCTGCGCCGCTCGACCCTGGCACCGGCCAGCGTGGCGCTGCTGGCCTGGGTCATTGCCACCGCCGCACTGCCGCTTGCAACAGCGCTGGGTTTTGTCATCGCTGCTTTACTGGCCGGTCCCCTGATGGGCGCGCTGGCAGGGCTGGTGCCGACGCGCCGCGGCATCGCCTGGCTGCACTTCTTCGATGTCGGTGTTCGCGACGTGCTGCGGGGCCTGGCCGGCTGCGCCTGGCAGTTCAGCCAGCTTGTTGCCCAGGCCACCGGGATGCTGGATGCCGTCGCACGCGCGCTGTGGCGCATGGCGGTCAGCCGGCGCAAGCTGCTCGAATGGACCACCGCCGCGCAGGCGCAGGCCTTGGCCCGCTACAGCCTGCCGGCGTTTTTGCGCAGCCATGCAGCGACCTCCGTGCTGTGCCTGCTGCTGGCGCTGGCGGCCTGCTGGAGCCCGCATCCCTGGGCCGGACCGGCGCTGTTCCTGGTCTGGGCGCTGGCGCCGTTTCCGGCCTGGTGGGCCAGCGTGCCCAGCACGGCGGCACCGCCGCTGGCACCGGAAGACCGGAACTACCTGAGCGCGCTGGCGCGCCAGACCTGGGTTTTTTTTGAGCGCTGCGTGACCGCAGAAGACAATCATCTCCCCCCGGACAACCTGCAGATGGACCCCGAGGAAACGGTGGCCCACCGGACCTCGCCGACCAACATCGGCATGTACCTGCTGGCCGTGGCCTGCGCACGCGAGTTCGGATGGATTTCCACCACCGTTCTGCTGGCCCGGCTCGAAGCCACCCTGGACACCGTGGAGCGCCTGGCCAAACACCGCGGCCACCTGATGAACTGGTACGACACCCGGACGCTGGAAGTGCTGGCGCCGGCCTATGTGTCCACGGTGGACAGCGGCAACCTCGCGGGCCATTTGCTCGCCACTGCGCAGGCCTGCAGATTGTTGGCCCCGCTGCCCGCCGCCACAGCGGGTGAAGAGATAACCCCCGCGCTCACGCCCGAGCAGGCCGCGCGGCTGCACAAGGTGGCCGCGCGCTGCGAGCAGCTCTGCATGGCCATGGACTTCAGCGGCCTTTACGACCCCAAGCGCCACCTTTTCCACATCGGCCTGCGCGTCCACGAACACGTGCTGGACACCAGTTATTACGACCTGATGGCGTCCGAGTCGCGGCTGACCAGTTTTCTCGCCATCGCCAAGGGAGACGTGCCCCGGCGGCACTGGCAGGCGCTCGGCCGCAGCTTCCTGACGGTGGGCATCACACCCGGCCTCAAATCCTGGTCGGGCTCGATGTTCGAATACCTGATGCCCTCGCTGGTGATGTGTGAGCCCGCCCAGGGACTGCTGCATGTCTCGGGCCTGGCGGCGGTGATGGAGCAGCAGGCCTTCGGCCATGCGCAGCACCTGCCCTGGGGCGTGTCCGAGTCGGCCTATTTCGGCCAGGACCACACGCTGGCCTACCAGTACTCGCCCTTCGGCGTGCCACGGCTGGCCTTGCGCCGCACCCCACCGGCCGACCGGGTGGTGGCGCCTTACGCCAGCGTGATGGCCAGCATGTTCACGCCGCGCGAGGCGGTGAACAACCTGCGTCAGCTCGACATGGCCGGCGCACGCGGCGCCTTCGGTTTTGCCGACGCCGTTGATTTCACCGCGGCGCGGCAACCTGCCAACCAGGCTTTCAGCGTGGTCAACACCTTCATGGCGCATCACCAGGGCATGTCGCTGGTGGCGCTGTGCAATGTGTTGTGCCGCGAAGCACCGCGGCACTGGTTTTCATCCGCTTCACTGGTTCAGGCCTACACCTCGCTGCTGCACGAAAAAACGCCGCGCCAGATTGTCAAGAGCCCCGATCCCCGCACCTTGCCGGCGCCCGATGACTTGCGCGAAGACGCGCTGTATCACTCGCGTGACATCGACCCCGGCGCCTCCGGCTGGCAGCCCACACAACTGTTGTCCAACGGCGCCTACAGCGTGGCCTTGCGCGCCAACGGCGCCGGCGTCAGCCGCTGGCGCGGCAAGAACATCACGCGCTGGCGCGACGACCTGCTGCGCGATGCCCATGGCAGTTTCATCTACCTGCGCCACGCCGGCCAGCAGGCCGTGTCATCGCTGACCGCCCACCCGGCGCCTCACCCCGACTGGGTCTACAAGGCGCGCTTCCTGGCCGACCGGGTCGAATTTGAAGCGAGGTCGGCGGACCTTGAAGCCACCACCACGGTGCTGGTGAGCCCGGAAGACGACACCGAGCTGCGCATGGTGACGCTGCTCAACCTGTCGGCCCAGGACATCACGCTGGATGTGGTGTCCTGTTTCGAAGCGGTGCTGGCCGATCCGCGCGCCGACGAGGCGCACCCCGCGTTCTCCAACCTGTTCATCCACACCCGGTGGCACGCCCCCTGGCCCGCCTTGTTGCTGCCGCGCAAGCCCCGGCTGCAGGGCGATCCGGCCATGTCCGTGGCGCATTTTGTGGCCGCGGCCGATGCCCAGGTGCAATCGGTGGCTTATCTCGCCGACCGGCGCGCCTTCCTCGGGCGCAACCGGCTGCCGGCCCAGCCGGCGCTGGCGGTGCCGGCCATCCAGGCCGAGGGCGACGCCGTCAACGGACTGGACCCGGTGGCCGGCCTGCAGGTCCGCCTGCGCATTGCCGCGGGCGACATGGCACGCCTGAGCTTTGCCACCGCCGCGGCCGAATCCAGCGAGGAGCTGGCTGTCCGCATCGACAAGTACCTGCAGCCCATGCATGCCGGACGGGCCACGCGGATGGCCGCCACGCTGGCCCAGGTCCGCCTGCGTGACCTCGGCGTCTCGCCTGAGCGCCATGCCGCGCTGCAGGACATCAACACCGCCCTGATGTACACCGCCACCCGGCCCCAGACCGAGCGTGTGGCGCTGGACCAGCGGCAGCTCTGGCGTTTTGGCTTGTCCGGTGACAAACCCATCGTGCTCGTGCGCATTCACTCCACCATCGGGCTCGGGCTGGTGGACGCCTTGCTGCGGGCCCAGCCGCTCTGGAGCTTTGGCGGTCTGGCGGTGGACGTGGTGATTGTCAACAGCGAAGCCAACTCCTACCTCATGCCGCTGCAACGCGACATCCTCGCGCTGCGCGACCGCATGCGCCAGCAGGCAGAAAACAGCTTCCCGCGCGATGACGCCGGCGGGTTTTTCCTGCTGCGCGACCATGAGATCTCGGCCCCGGAAAAAGCCGTGCTCGCCGGCCTGGCGCGCTTCATCTTTGTGGCCGACGGACGGCCGCTGGAGCAGCAGCTCGCGGCGCTGCAGGGCGCCAGCGGGCTGCGGCGCGGCGCGGTGCCGACCAGCGCGCAGTCTGCCCCAGTGCCCAGCACCACACTGGCAGACCCCCAGGCCAGGCCACTCAGCGCCGGCCAGCCGCCGGTCGGGCGCTTCGACCCCGCCAGCGGGGAGTTCTGCTTCACGGTGGACGGCCGGCACCGCCCGCCCCGCCCCTGGATCAACGTCATCGCCAATCCCTCCTTCGGCTTCCAGGTTTCGGAGGCCGGTGCCGGTTACACCTGGGCCATCAACAGCCGAATGCACCAGCTCACACCCTGGTCCAACGACCCCCTGCAGGACCCGACCGGCGAGCACTACTGGCTGCAGGACGTCGAAACGCAAAAACTGCTGGCGCTGACGCCTTCCACCGAAAGCGGCGCCAGCCTGCCCTGCGAGGTGCGCCATGGCCAGGGGTACAGCGTGTTCACCTGCCGCCATGGCGACCTGGCCATCGAAACCACCTTCTTTGTGGACCGCGAAGAGGCGGTCAAGGTGGTGGCCGTCAGGCTGCACAACCAGGGCACGGCGCCACGCCAGCTGCGCGCGCTGGCAATGCTGGAATGGCAAATGGGCGCCGCACGCCACGAACGACGCACCGTGCATGGCTGGAAGGCACCGAACCAGCCCACCGTGCTGGCGCAGCAGCGCGAAAGCCGCGCCGGTTTCGGCGGCAGCACCGCCTTTGTCTCGCTGACCGGGCTGTCCGGACCGCTGCAATGGACCTGCGACCGCAGCGAGTTTTTTGATGCGGCGGGGCGTCTGGTCTTGCCCGACGTGCTGGGCCAGCAGTCCGGTACCGCGGCAGACCCTTGCGCCGCGCTGTCGGGCCTGCTCACGCTGGAAGCCGGCGGGCAGGCCATGATCGGCTTTCTGCTGGGCCATGGCGCCGATGCGGCGCAGGCAGAACAACTGGCGCGCAACTGGCAGGGGCGCGATCTGGCCCAGGCGCTGGACGGCATCAAGCAGTACTGGGCGGACCTGCTCGGCAGGGTCGAGGTGCACACGCCCGACCCGCTGTTCGACGCCCTGGCCAATCGCTGGCTGCTCTACCAGACCCTGAGCTCGCGGCTGTGGTCCAAGGCCGGCTTTTACCAGGCCGGCGGTGCCTTCGGTTTTCGCGACCAGCTGCAGGACGCGATGGCGTTCGCCCTGATCGATGCGCAACGCCTGCGTGAGCAGATTGTGCTGAACGCCTCCCGCCAGTTTCCGCAAGGCGATGTCCAGCACTGGTGGCACGCACCCGGCGGAGAAGGTGTTCGCACGCACTTTTCCGACGACCTGCTCTGGCTGCCTTTTGCCTGTGCGCATTACCTTGAAGTCACGGGAGATGCGTCGCTGCTTGACGAAGACGTGCCCTTCATCGACGGCGCGGCCATTCCCGAAGGCGCTGAAGATGCCTATTACGCGCCGCAGCCCAGCGGACAAAGCGCCAGCGTGTTCGAGCACGGCGCGCGCGCCATCGACCGCAGCCTGCCCACAGGCGCGCACGGCCTGCCGCTGATGGGCACCGGCGACTGGAACGACGGCATGAACCGTGTCGGGCATGAAGGCAAGGGCGAGTCGGTCTGGCTGGCCTGGTTCCTGTGCGCGGTGGTGGAGAAGTTTGCCCCGTTGGCCCAGGCGCGCGGCGAAGGCGAACGCGCGCAGAAGTGGCTGGACGCCCGCACCGGCTGGATCGCTGCCCTGCACAGCCACGGCTGGGACGGCGCCTGGTTCCGCCGCGCATTTTTTGACAACGGTGCGCCGCTGGGGTCCTCGCAGAACGACGAATGCCGCATCGACCTGATTGCACAGGCCTGGTCGGTCTTGTCCGGCGCGTCCAGCGACAACTTCACCGTGCCCGCCATGCAGGCGATGAACAGCCAGCTGATGGACCACGAAGCCGGGCTGTTGCGTCTGCTGACGCCGCCGTTGCAGCATTCGGCCAACAACCCGGGCTATATCCAGGCGTATCCGCCCGGCGTGCGTGAAAACGGCGGGCAGTATTCCCATGCCGGGGTCTGGGCGCTGATGGCACAGGCCCAAACCGGCGACGTGGATGCGGCCTGGGAAA
>CBFGNA010000137.1:0-6564 GCA_965650045.1 uncultured Polaromonas sp. | reverse complement strand
GCGTCCATCGGGTTGATGCCGCCTTCGCCCTGGATGGCTTCAAAAAACACCGCGACCACATTCGGATTGCCGGCGGTGGCGCTTTCCAGCGCGGCCACGTCGTTGAGCGGCACGCGGATAAAACCCTCGACCAGCGGCCCGAAGCCGGCCTGCACCTTGGGATTGCCGGTGGCGCTCAGGGTCGCGATGCTGCGGCCGTGAAAGGCTTTTTCATACACCACGATTTCGGGGCGCTCTATGCCCTTGTCATGGCCGAACTTGCGCGCCAGTTTGAGTGCGGCTTCATTGGCTTCGAGGCCGGTCGAGCAGAAAAACACGTTTTCCATGCCCGAAAGCGCCACCAGTTTGGCCGCCAGGGTTTCCTGGCCGGGCACATGGTAGTAGTTGGAGCTGTGGATGATTTTCGAGAGCTGGTCCTGCAGCGCCGGCACCAGGCGCGGGTGGTTGTGGCCCAGCGTGTTGACGGCGATGCCGCCCAGGCCGTCCAGATATTCCCTGCCGTTGACATCCCAGACGCGGCAGCCCTGGCCATGTGACAGGGCAATCGGCAGGCGGCCGTAGGTGTTCATCACATGCGGGGAGGCGGCTTCGATATGGGCGGGCAGGGCAGTGGTCATGGGAAAACTCCGGGGACGTGGCAGAAAAACAGGCGGCTACAGGCGTGAGGCAGCTCTGCACTGATTTTAGGCGCAGGGTTTGCGGCCTTTTGTGAGGATGCTGCATCACAGCGATGCGCTTGCGCAGAACTTCTCAAGCGGGGTCAAGTCTTATATAAGATAGAATCATTGTGCATTGCAACATGAGGCGGTATCCCCGCCTCGGGCAGGCGCCATACCCTCAACCCGATGGTCTCCAACTCCGCCAAAGAAGTCTTCATCCAGGGCGTCACCCGCGACGGCAGGACCTTTCGCCCCAGCGACTGGGCTGACCGCCTGTGCGGCGTGATGAGCCAGTTCCGCCCGGGCGGGCCGCAACCGGGCAGCCACCTGACCTATTCGCCCTGGTGTGTGCCCACGGTGATCAACGGCGTCAAATGTGTGGTGGTCAACAGCGAACTGCGCGAGGCCGAGCCCATGGCCTGGGACTTTGCCATCAACTTTGCAAAAGACAATGATCTGCAGATGGCCGAGGCTTGTTTGATCCCGGATGCACCCAAGCCCTAGCGTTTTTTAGCGGGAAACAAAAAAGCCGTCTTGCGACGGCTTTTTGCTTTGCTGGCAGCGCACCCTGCGAAACGGCAGACTGATCAGATCAGTCCGGGCGGTGGACCTGAGTGATCAGGCCGCTTTGGGGGCGGCGAGGGCGAGGGCCTTCACCTTGGTGGACAGGCGGCTCTTGTCGCGCGCTGCCTTGTTCTTGTGGAAGATGCCCTTGTCGGCAATCGTGTCCACAATGCTCTGCGCCTTGGCGAAGAGTTCGGTGGCTTTGGTCTTGTCGCCGGCGGCGACAGCTTTTTCGACGTTTTTCACGGCGGTGCGGTACTTGGAGCGCAGCGAGGTGTTGGCGGCGTTGAGTTTGGTGTCCTGGCGGACGCGTTTGCGGCCTGAAGCCAGGCGCGGGTTCTTTTTCTTGGGTTTGGCGGTAGCCATAATTAATTCCTTTAATCCGGGGAGGAGTTCAGCGGATGATGCGCAGCAAAGCCCACGATTATAGCAGCCCCCGCGCTCCCGACTGCGCGTGGTCGCTGCCCCCGGCCGGCAGAGCCGGACCCGCGGCCCCTGCTTGAAAGAACGAAGCGGGTCGAGGAGAGGGCGCGAACGTGCGTGCGCGTCGGGCATGACCTGGGGCCTTAAACTCCTCATGTGTCACTTTTCAAAGCCGCCTCCACCGTTTCCCTGCTGACCCTGGTGTCGCGGATCACCGGCCTGGTGCGGGAGCTGCTGATGGCCTCGACCTTTGGCGCCAGCGCCATGACGGACGCCTTCAACGTCGCTTTCCGCATTCCCAACCTGTTTCGCCGGCTGTTTGCCGAAGGTGCGTTCAGCCAGGCGTTTGTCCCCGTGCTGGCCGCCAGTCATGCCCAAAACGGTGATGGCGCCACCAAGCTGTTGATTGACCGGGTGGCGACCCTGCTGAGCTGGGCCTTGCTGCTGACCTGCGTGATCGGGGTGGCGGCGGCGCCGGTGCTGGTGTGGATGATGGCCAGCGGCCTCCAGCAGGAGCCGCGCGGCTTTGAAGCGGCCGTCTTCATGACACGCTGGATGTTTCCCTACATCGGCTTCATGTCCCTCGTAGCGCTGTCGGCAGGCATCCTGAACACCTGGAAACGCTTTGCCGTGCCCGCTGCCACGCCGGTGCTGCTGAACCTGTCCATGATTGGCGCCGCCTGGCTGGGGGCGCCCTGGTTCAAGGCCCACGGCATCGAGCCGATTTATGCCATGGGCGCGGGCGTGATGCTAGGCGGGGTGCTGCAGCTGGTGGTTCAGGTGCCGGCACTGCTGAAGATGGGGCTGCTGCCCCGCATCGGCCTGAGCCTGACGGCGATCCGTCTGGCGTGGGCCGATCCGGGTACCCGCAACATTGCGCGCCTGATGGTGCCGGCGCTGCTCGGGGTGAGCGTGGCGCAGGTGTCGCTGCTGATCAATACCCAGATTGCCTCGCACCTGGCACCGGGCAGCGTGAGCTGGCTGACCTACGCCGACCGACTGATGGAGTTTCCGACCGCCATGCTGGGCGTGGCCATTGGCGTGGTGCTGATGCCGCAACTGGCGGCGGCCAGGGCGGCCAACGACGCGGAGAAATACTCGGCGATGCTGGACTGGGGCTTGCGCATCGTGGTGTTGCTGGCGGTGCCCAGCGCCGTGGCCTTGCTGACCTTTGCCCAGCCGCTGGTCGCCACGCTGTATCACTACGGTGCGTTTACCGACCGTGATGTGTACCAGACCACCACGGCCCTGTCGGGTTATGGGGCGGGCCTGGTCGGGCTGGTGGCGATCAAGGTACTGGCGCCCGGTTTTTACGCCAGCCAGGACATCCGCACACCGGTGAAGATTGCGGTGGTGGTGCTGGTCATCACGCAATTGCTCAACCTGGCGCTGGTGCCGTTCTTCCAGCACGCCGGGCTGGCGCTGGCCATCGGCCTGGGCGCCCTGGTCAACGCGTTGTGGCTGCTACTGGGCCTGCGCAAACGTGGCAGTTACCGGCCAGAACCGGGCTGGGGCGTGTTTGCGCTGCAGGTGCTGGCGGCCAGTGCCCTGCTGGCGGTGTTTTTGCTGTGGACGGCACAGACCGTGAACTGGACCGGGCTGCGCACCGAATCCTTGAAGCGAATTGGGCTTCTGGCCCTTACCCTGCTTGCATCGGCTGCTATTTATTTCGGAGCGCTTTGGGCGGCCGGACTGAAGGTGCGCAAGCTGATACGCCGGTGACCGGCATGTAACGACCGGCCAACGGAGGGCACTCGCTTCGCCTGCCGGTTTGTGAGAAAGTAGCGCCATGTCCCTCAATCTCGACGTTCCGTCGCCGCTGCAGTACTTTGCCAGCCTGGTGCAGAGCGACGAGCATTTCCCCTTGCTGGAAGCGGCCATCAGCCTGGCCCAGGACGAATACCCTGATCTTGATGTGCAGCAGGTGCTGGGCGATGTGGACCAGTTGCTGGCCCGCGTGAAACGCCGTCTGCCGGCCGATGCGTCTCCGCTGCAGCGCTTGCGGATCCTGAACCAGTTCTTCTTTCGCGACCTGAGTTTCGGCGGCAACATCAACGACTACTACGACCCGGACAACAGCTACCTCAATGCGGTGCTCCGGACGCGGCGCGGCATTCCGGTGTCGCTGGCGGTGCTGTGGCTGGAGCTGGCCGGTGGGCTGGGCCTGAACGCCCGGGGCGTGTCGTTTCCCGGCCATTTCATGGTCAAGGTCAACCTTCCCAAAGGCCAGGTGGTGATTGACCCCTTCAGCGGCCATTCATTGAGCCGCGACGAGCTGGCCGAGCGGCTGGAGCCTTTTCGGCAGCGCAGCGGGCTGGTGGACGAGTTCGAGGTGCCGATCAGCCTTTACCTGCAGTCGGTCCCGGCGCGCGAGGTCATCGGTCGCATGCTGCGCAACCTCAAGGACATCCACAAGACCCAGCAGGATTGGGTCCGGCTGATCGCCGTGCAGGACCGGCTGATCGTCCTGCTGCCGCAGGCCTGGGCCGAATACCGTGACCGGGGCATGGCTTTGGCGGAGCAGGGCGAGACCAGCCGGGCCGTTGACGATCTGGAAGCCTATCTGGCGCACGCCGAGGACGCGCTAGACCTGGACGTGGTGGCCGAGCGCTTGGCCCTGCTGCGGCGCCAGAAAAGCTGACCGGCTGGTTTTTCCGCCGGGCCGCCCCAAGGAAAATGCGTCCCCCTCGGGGGGCAGAGAGCTACGCGCAGCGAGCGAACGTGGGGGCTCGTCAGCCCCGCTTCAGGAACTGCGGAATCTGCGGGCCGTCGGTGCGCGCTGCGCGCGCCAACGTGGGTTTGGTCACCGATTTTTCCGCCGTGGCCGGTGTGCGCCCCGCGCTCAGGGTGGACAGCCGCCCGCCCTGAACCATGGATTCCTGTGCCGGCATCAAGCTGTTGGGCAGTGCGCCCCGGTGCCGGGACACCACTTCTTCCGAGGCCGATTTCGGCAACACGGCGGCTTTGGGCGCCAGGGTGCGTGCGGGTGGCCGCACCAGGGTGCTGCCGTCGTTGGCGGCCTGCGGTGGGTACAGCTGGGGCTTGAGCCATTGCAGGATCGGTGCCCACTGGGCCAGGTCGGCAGCCGCCTGTTGGGGCTGCAGGTCGAAAATCGTCAGGCCACGTTCCAGGCTGCGCACATACAACTGCGTCTCGCGCAGCGCGCCCAGAAACGGCACCCCCAGCGACTCGCTCCATTGGTCCAGTGTTTGCGCGGCATTGGTGCGCGCATCGATGCGCATGCCGACGACCGCGAGGCGGCAGCGCCCGCTGGCCACGCGCGGCATGGTCATCAATTCAGCGTGGCAAGCCTGGGCGGATTCGCGGTCGAACATCGAATTGCAGACCGGCATGACGATGGCATCGGCGAACATGACCACGCGTGCCAGCTCAAAGCCGTGCATGCCGCCGGGGGTGTCGAGCACAACGTGGGTGATGCCCGTGGGCACACGCAGCATGTTTTTCTGGTCCACCGCCCAGGGCGCAATGGCCGGCAGGGAGGCATCGCGCCGTTTCAGCCAGGTGCGGGCCGATTGCTGGCGGTCCACATCACCCAGCATGACCGAGCTGCCGTTGCGCGCGCACCAAGCCGCGATATGAGCGGCAAGCGTGCTTTTGCCACTGCCTCCCTTGCGGTTGATGACTGCGATGACCGGCATGACTGCTCCCTTTGCGAAAGAGTGAACAGTTTGATACAAATGGAGTCAAAAGTCCAGTACGCCCAATGGCGACATATGCAGGGCGCTAGTATTTTTGTAGCGGCAAATGGCCTGGAAATGCACCGCGCCGGTGCGTCCGGCGATAGCCTCAGGCGACAGTGACGGCCGCCGCGTCGCCGCGGTCGGCAATGACGCCGATGGTGTACACCTGCTCACCGGCCTCGCGCAGGGTGGCTGCGGTGGCCTCGGCGCTGGCGGCATCCACCACCACCACCATGCCGATACCGTTGTTGAAGGTGCGGTTCATTTCCACGTCGGAGATGGCTGCCGTGGTTTGCAGCCAGGCAAACAGTTCGGTCTGCGGCCAGCTGCCTTTTTTCAGGTGGGCGGCCGTGCCTTCCGGCAGCACGCGCGGTATGTTTTCCAGCAGGCCGCCGCCGGTGATGTGGGCCAGGGCCTTGATCGGGTGTTTTGCCAGCGCGGCCAGCACGTTCTTGACGTACAGGCGCGTCGGCTCCATCAGGGCCTGCTTGAACGGCTTGCCATCCAGGGTGGCGGGCAGCTTGCTGCCGGCGCGTTCTATGCACTTGCGCACCAGGCTGAAACCATTGGAATGCACGCCGCTGCTGGCCAGGCCCAGCACCACGTCGCCGGGTTTGACGTCGCGGCCGGTCAGGATTTTTGACTTTTCCACGGCGCCGACTGCGAAGCCGGCGAGGTCGTATTCACCCTCGGGGTACATGCCCGGCATTTCGGCGGTTTCGCCGCCGATCAGCGCACAGCCGCTCAGCTCGCAACCTTTGGCGATGCCGCCGACCACGGCCGCCGCGGTGTCCACATCCAGCTTGCCGCAGGCAAAGTAGTCGAGGAAAAACAGTGGTTCGGCGCCCTGGACCAGCACGTCATTGACGCTCATGGCGACCAGGTCAATCCCCACCGTGTCGTGCATATTCCATTCAAAGGCCAGGCGCAGCTTGGTGCCCACGCCGTCGGTGCCGCTGACCAGCACCGGCTCCTTGTAACGCTTGGGCACCTCGAACAGCGCGCCGAAACCACCAATGCCGGCGAGAACCCCTTCGCGCATGGTTTTTTTGGCCAGCGGCTTGATGCGTTCGACGAGGGCGTCGCCGGCGTCAATGTCAACGCCAGCGTCTTTGTAGCTCAGGGGGGAGGAGGATGAGGAAGAGGTCATGCTGCTGGGTGGGGTAGACGGCTTCGGACGGGCACCCAGCCCGATAGAATCGATCCCAGATTCTAAG
>CBFGNA010000136.1:0-6582 GCA_965650045.1 uncultured Polaromonas sp. | reverse complement strand
CACGCACGGTGGCCTGGCTCCACGGCTTGCCGCGCAGAAAGGCTTCGGTCTCGACGGCGCGGGCGGGGGTGGCGGCCACGCCGCCTGCGCCCATGCCGATGCGCGCGACCTTGTCGCCGTCGAGCTCCAGATTGATCACCAGGCAGACGGCGGAGATGTCATCGTCATACCGCTTGCTGATCTTGTAGGCCCTTAAAAATTCAGCCTCCCCGCTTGCCACTTCGTGGACTGCGCTGCCCCCCGAGGGGGCGCTCGCTTGCTTGGGGCGGCCCGGCGCGGCGCTCCGTTCGCCAGCGTGCGGCAGCGGCACCTTGATCCAGGCCAGCACTTCATCAGGTGCCATCACGTTTTTGCGGTAACCGGTGTAGAGAGCCTCCAGCGGCATCTCGCGGTGGCCTCGCACGCTCATCAACACAATGCTGGCACCCAGCGCGATCAGCAGCGGCATGGAGTCGCCAATCGGCGAGCCGTTGGCGACGTTGCCGCCCAGGGTGCCGGCGTTGCGCACCGGCAGGCCGGCAAAGCGGTTGGCAAAGGTCTGCAGTTGCGGCCTGTCAGCTACCAGCGCGGCAAAGGCGTCGCTCAGCGTGACGGCCGCGCCGATGGCGAGGTGATGGGGGTAGCGCTCGATGCGCCGCAGTTCCTCCACACGGGTCACGTCCAGCACCTGGTTGAACGCCTGGTGCAGCTTTGTCACCCAGAGGCCGACGTCGGTGCAGCCGGCGACGACTTGTGCCTGCGGGTGCGCAGCGCGCGCCGCCAGCAGGCCTGCCAGCGTGCGCGGGGAGTTATAAGCCAAATCGGCCTCCAGCCCCCGTCTGGCGGGCGCGAGCAGCTCCAGTTTTGATAGCACGTCAGCTTCATCGATGGTCGCGGCTGGCAGCGAGGCCATCTGCTGCGCGGCGTCGAAAATCGGCCTGTAGCCGGTGCAGCGGCACAGGTTGCCCGACAGTTCTTGCTGCGCCAGCTCGCGTGTGACGGTGCGGCCCTGGCACACATGATTTTGGTAGATGCCAAACAAACTCATCACAAAACCCGGTGTGCAGAAGCCGCACTGGCTGCCATGACAATCCACCATGCTTTGCTGTGCGGGATGCAGCTCACCGCCGGCGCCGGCAATGTCTTCGACCGTCCACAGCGCCTGGCCGTCCACCGAGTGCGCCAGCTTGATGCAGCTGTTGACCGCCTTGTACTGAATGCGCCCGTCCACCGCTTCGCCCAGCACCACGGTGCAGGCGCCGCAGTCGCCTTCACCACAACCTTCCTTGGTGCCGGTGCACGCCAGGTCCTCGCGCAGCACCTCCAGCAGCGTGCGGCTGGGTGGTACATTGGCGAGCGCGACCACCTCGCCCCCCCTGACAAATTGAATGGTTTTCAAAGGCTTGCGGATGTCCATGTGCACTAGGGTAAACCCAATCGCTCGATGCAGGTATACCTCAGGCCATATCGGGACGATGTACAAAAAGGTATGAAAGACCAGGCCTTATTCGACAAGATAGACCTCCATCTCATAAGGGTCTTGAACACCGTGCTGACCGAACGCAGCGTTTCACGCGCCGCCATCCGCCTGGGAATGTACCAACCCGCTGTCAGCGCGGCGCTCAAGCGCCTGCGCGAGCTGGCAGGCGACCCCTTGCTGGTGCGTTCGGGGGCCGGCATGGTGCCCACCGATGCCGGCCTGCGCATGATCGAGCCCTCGGCAAGCATTTTGCGGGCCGCCGAGGTCTTGTTCAGCGACGCGCGCGGTTTCGATGCCGCCACCGCCACCCGCACCTTCAGCCTGGCCTGCAGCGACTACATGGACCCGCAGTTCCTGCCGCAACTGGTGGCGCAGATCAAGAACCAGGCGCCGCTGTGCCGGGTGGACATTCACGCGCTGTCGGGCGACTCCGACTACCGCGCGCGGTTGGCCCAGGGCGAGGTCGATCTGGTGATCGGCAACTGGCCAGCGCCGCCCGACGACCTGCACATGGCGCGCCTGTTCGGCGACGAGGTGGTGTGCCTGGTTGCCAGCAGCCACCCGGCGGTGCGGCGCGGCTGGGACAGCGCGACCTGGCTGGCGTCCGAGCACATTGCGCCCACGCCGACACACCCGGGCGCCAAGGGCGTGATCGATCTGCACCTGGACACGCTGGGCCTGCAGCGCAACATCACCGCGCGTTGCCCGCATTTCGGGCTCATCCCGGCCATGGTCGCCTCCAGCCTGCTGGTGCTGACCACCGGCCGGCAGTATTGCGAGCGTTTCACCAGCGCCTTGCCGGTGACCATCCTGCCCTGTCCCATCGACTTTCCACGCATGATGTATTACCAGCTCTGGCACGAACGCACCCACGCTTCGGCGCCCGCCAAATGGCTGCGCGAACGGGTCAAGTCGGTGGCCGCGGCGCTACAAAAACAATAGTTGCTCGCGCTTGACAGACATGGGCCACAGCCTCAAAACACTTATAAAAACTGATGAAAATCCGCCATGACCGCCTCCAGCCCCAGTAAGCCTGCCGCGCCGCGCCTGCAGTTGGCCGGCATCACCAAGGCCTACCCGGCGGTGGTGGCCAACAGCGAGGTCGCGCTGACGGTGCAGCCGGGCGAAATCCACGCCGTGCTCGGCGAAAACGGCGCGGGCAAATCGACCTTGATGAAAATCATCTACGGCGCGGTCAAGCCCGATGCCGGCAGCATGCAGATCGACGGCCGCAGCGTGACGGTACGCAACCCGCAGGAGGCGCGCGCGCTGGGCATCGCCATGGTGTTCCAGCACTTCAGCCTGTTCGACACCCTGACCGTGGCGGAAAACGTGTGGCTGGGCCTGGACAAAAGCCTGAGCCTGGCCGAAGTGGCGCGGCGCATCGTTGCCACCAGCGAAGCCTATGGCCTGCAGCTCGAACCCACGCGGCCGGTGCACACGCTGGCCGTGGGCGAGCGCCAGCGGGTGGAGATCGCCCGTTCGCTGCTGACCGAGCCCAAGCTGCTGATCCTCGATGAGCCGACCTCGGTGCTGACGCCGCAGGCGGTGGAAAACCTGTTTGGCACGCTGCGCCAGCTGGCCGCCGGCGGGTGCAGCATTCTCTACATCAGCCACAAGCTGCACGAGATCCGCGAGCTGTGCACCGCCTGCACCGTGCTGCGCGGCGGCAAGGTCACCGGTGTCTGCGACCCGCGCCAGGAGTCCAACGCTTCGCTGAGCCGGCTCATGATTGGCGCCGAGCCGCCGGCGCTGGAACACCGCGAGGTGGCCCTGGGCGCCACGGTGCTGGAAGTACGGTCGCTGAACCTGCCGCGTGACGACCAGTTCGGCATGGACCTGAAACACATCAGCCTGGCGGTGCGTGCCGGCGAGGTGGTGGGCATCGCCGGCGTGTCGGGCAACGGGCAAAAGGAATTGCTGTATGCGCTGTCGGGCGAAGACACCCGGGCGGACGCGGCCAGCGTGCAGGTGGCGGGGCAGGGCGTGGGCAAGCTGAATCCTGCGCAGCGCCGGGCGCTGGGCCTGCATTTTGTGCCCGAGGAGCGGCTGGGCCGCGGCGCCGTGCCGGCATTGAGCCTGGCGCACAACCTGCTGCTGACCCGCAAGGACGCGGTCAGGCGCGGCGGATGGCTGCAACTGCGTGCGCTGCGTGCGCAGGCCAGCGCCATCATCGAGCGCTTCCGGGTCAAGGCCGGTGGGCCGGGCGCGGCAGCGCAGTCGCTGTCGGGCGGCAATCTGCAGAAATTCATCGTCGGGCGCGAGATCGCGGCCAATCCTTCGCTGCTGATCGTCTCCCAGCCGACCTGGGGCGTGGACGTGGGCGCCGCGGCGCAGATCCGCGGCGAGTTGTTGAAGCTGCGTGACAGCGGCTGCGCGGTCTTGGTGGTCAGCGAGGAGCTGGAAGAATTGTTCGACCTCTGCGACCGGCTCTACGTGATGGCCAAGGGCCAGCTCTCGCCGCCGCTGCCGCGCGCTGAGGCGACCGTGGGGCTGGTGGGGCAGTGGATGAGCGGCTTGTGGTCGCCAACGGGCAAGGAAGGGGGCGCACATGCTCAAGCTTGAAGCCCGGCCCCAGCCGTCCCGCCTGTGGACCTTTGGCTCGCCGTTGCTGGCCCTGCTGGTCACCGTGCTGATCGGCGTGGCGCTGTTCGTAGCGCTGGGCAAGGACCCGGTGCGCGGCCTGCAGATTTTCTTCTGGGAGCCCATCAAGTCGCCTTATGCGCTGGGCGAGCTGATGGTCAAGGCCACGCCGCTGCTGATCATTGCGCTGGGCCTGGCCGTGTGTTTCCGCTCCAATGTCTGGAACATCGGCGCCGAAGGCCAGTTCGTGATCGGCGCGGTGGCGGCCGGCGGCGTGGCGCTGCTGGCCGACAAGACCACCGGGCCGTGGATCGTGCCGGCCATCATGCTTGCCGGCGTGCTGGGCGGCATGCTCTGGGCCGGCATCACGGCGCTGCTGCGCGACCGCTTCAATGCCAATGAAATCCTGGTCAGCCTGATGCTGGTTTATGTGGCCGACATGGTGCTCAGCTACCTGGTGTTCGGCCCGTGGAAAGACCCGAACGGCTACAACTTTCCGCAGACCAAAACTTTCGAGGCGGTGACGCAGATCCCGCGCCTGATGAGTGGTTCGCGCGTGAGCATCGGTCTGCTGATCGCGCTGGCCGGCGCAGCGGCGTTGTGGGTCTTCCTGTTTCGCACCTACGCCGGTTTTGCCCAGCAGGTCGGCGGGCTGGCCCCCAGCGCGGCGCGTTATGCGGGCTTTTCCTCGCGCAAGGCCTTGTGGGTGGCGCTGCTCATCTCGGGCGGTGCGGCCGGCCTGGCCGGAGCGCTCGAAGTGGCCGGGCCGATTGGTCAGCTCACGCCGTATGTGCCGGCAGGCTACGGTTTTGCCGCCATCATCGTGGCCTTTGTCGGGCGGCTGCACCCGGCCGGTATGGTGTTTTCGGCCATCCTGATGAGCATGTTTTACATCGGCGGTGAACTCGCGCAGTCGCGCCTGGGCCTGCCCAAATCGCTGACCGGCGTGTTCCAGGGCCTGCTGCTGTTCAGCCTGCTGGCCTGCGACACACTCATTGCCTATCGGATCACTTTGCGCAAGGGAGCACGCTGATGGACGCCATTGCCTTGCTGCTGGCCGCGACCCTGAGCGCCGGCACCGTGCTGGCGATTGCCTCGCTGGGCCTCTTGATCAACGAAAAAGCCGGCATCGTCAACCTGGGTGCCGAAGGCATGATGCTGTGCGCCGCCATCGCTGGTTTTGCCACCGTGGTGCACACCGGCAACAGCTGGCTGGGCTTTGCCGCCGGCATGGCCGCCGGTGCGCTGCTGGCCGCGATTTTCGGTGTGCTGGTGATCTGGCTGAACACCAACCAGTACGCGACCGGGCTGGCGTTGAGCCTGTTTGGCGCGGGCTTTTCAGCCTTTGCCGGCATCGGCTACGTGCAGGAAAAGCTGCCCGAGCAGGCAAGGCATGTGATTCCCTGGCTGGGTGATTTGCCCTTTGTCGGCCCCGCGCTGTTCCGCCAGCACCCCATGGTGTACCTCGCCATGGCGTTGACGCTGGGCCTGATCTGGTTTTTGTACCGCACACGCGCCGGCCTGGTGCTGCGTTCGGTCGGCGAAAGCCCGGAGTCGGCCCATGCGCTGGGCTACCCGGTGCGCCGCATCCGGCTGCTGGCGGTGGTGGCCGGTGGCGCGCTGTGCGGGCTGGCGGGCGCCTATGTGTCGGTGGTTTACACCCCGCTGTGGGTCGAGGGCATGATTGCCGGCAAGGGCTGGATTGCACTGGCGCTGACCACCTTTGCGACCTGGCGCCCGGCACGGGTGTTGCTTGGTGCCTATCTGTTTGGCGGTGTGACCATGCTGCAGTTTCATTTGCAGGGGCTGGGTGTGGATGTGCCGCCCCAGTTGCTGACCATGTTGCCCTATCTGGCCACCATCGTGGTGCTGGTGCTGATTTCGCGCAACCCGCGCTGGATCCGGCTGAACATGCCGACGTCGATCGGCAAGCCGTTTCATCCGGGGGCCTGATTTTCCCGGCCCATAATCGGGGTGTTGCCACCTTGCCAACCGTTCACCCGTTCACTGTTAACCGCAACTGTTCTTACTGGAGATGACATGACTGATGTACAAAAACGTTCACTGCTCAAGCTGGCTGCCCTTTCAGCCGTCGCTTCCGCGGCCCTGATCGGCTGCGGCAAGAAAGAAGAGGCCGCACCGGCCCCGGCGCCCGCGCCTGTGGCGGCTGCCCCGGCCAAGGCCGAGCCGCTGAAAATCGCCTTTGCCTACATTGGCCCGGTCGGTGACGGCGGCTGGACTTTTGCACACGACAACGGGCGCAAGGCCATCGAGAAGGAATTCGGCGACAAGGTTGTCACCAGTTATGTCGAGAAAGTGCCAGAGTCGGCCGACGCAGAACGCGTGATCCGCGACATGGCCGGCCAGGGCAACAAGCTGATTTTCGGCACCACCTTCGGCTACATGGAACCCATGCTCAAGGTCGCCAATGACAACAAGGGTGTGAAGTTCGAACATGCCACCGGCTACAAAACCGCCGAGAACATGCGCACCTACGACAGCCGCACCTACGAAGGCGCCTACATGGCCGGCGTGATCGC
>CBFGNA010000135.1:0-6590 GCA_965650045.1 uncultured Polaromonas sp. | reverse complement strand
CGAGCTGGCCTGCAGCCACCCGGGTTTTGTTGGCCAGCTCCGAGGCCAGCGTGTCGAGCGTGACCCGGCCCAGGTTGAGGCCAGCGTCCAGCGCGCCTTCGACCTTCACATCAAACCAGCTTTCGATCGAGCGCGACACAAACTGGTAGGAAACGACGTAGATCATCATGCCCGGCAGCAGGCCGACCAGCGCGAAAATGGCCGCGAGCTTGACCAGCAGGCGACTGCCAAACTTGCCCTTGCGCAGGCGCAGCACCAGCCGGACGACAATCCAGCCGATCACCAGCAGCAGCAAGGCGGCCACGGCCACATTGAGCCCCAGCAACAGGACGTAGTTGCGTTCGTACAGTTCGCGGTTGCCGGTGGCCTGGGTCAGCAAAAACATCAGCACCAGCCCCAGCGCTGCCATCACCCCGACACCGACACCGACAGTCCAGCGGAAGGCCGGACTGGTTTTCACGGACGCCACCTGCCCGCTGAAACTCACTTGATGGCCTCTTTGACCACGTCTCTGGCCGGGTCGGTGGCCAGCGAGAGGTCGCGAATGGGTTCGGCGATCAGTTGCCGGCTGTCTTCGACGGCAATGGTCCAGTCCCGCTGGCCGGCAACACCAATCTGGAACGGCCTGGGCAACTGCGACAGGTCCAGCCGGAAGCGGAACTCGACCGTGTGTGGCGCGGCCGGGTCGATTTCAGCCGCATCGGCAATGCGCCAGCGCGAGATGCGCTGGATGGCGGCCATGGCTTCGGGCAGGGTGTCGTAGTTCTGGCTGAAGGACGCGCGCAGACCCGTCACGCTGATCGCGCCGGCCAGAATGTTCAGCCGCCAGCGCCGGGTCAGGGGCTGAAAGGCCAGGCGCATGGTCCGGGTCGCGGTGGTCAGGCGTTTGTCATACCAGTACCAGCGTTCACGGTAGATGTCGCCCTCGGCCACAAAAAACATCGGTATGCCCTTGAGCAGCGCATCTTCAACCACCGTCGGCAATTCAAACTGGACGGTAGCGGACAGGTAAACCGCATCGTCCGAGCGCTCCATCTTCATGTGCGTGACTTCGGCCGCCAGCACTGCCGGGCCGGCGCAAACCAGCATCACCCAGGCGCAAAACGCCCACACCTGCCGCACCCACGACTCACAGCTGGTGTTTTTCAAGGATGGCGTAATAAAAACCGTCGTTGTCACCTGTCAAATTGTCCGGGAAGACGGTCCCGGGCACGCCACTTTGGGGCAGTAAATGGCCGGGCGACGGCATGAAATGAGCGTCTTTGTGGTGCGTAACAAACGTTTGCGCCTGCGCTTCTCCCTCGCTGCGGAAAACCGAGCAGGTGCAATACAGCAGCCGACCGCCAGGCCGGAGCAAGGGCCACAAGGCATCGAACAACTGGCGCTGTAGCGCTGCCAGTTGGGCAATATCGGTCGGGCGGCGCAACCAGCGAACATCCGGGTGCCGGCGCACGATGCCCGAAGCGGTACAGGGCGCATCCAGCAGGATGCCGTCGAAAAGCTGGCCGTCCCACCAGTCGTCGGGGCGCGCCGCATCCCCTACCCGCACATCGGCCTGCAAGCCCAGGCGCTTCAGGTTCTGCCGGATGCGTTCACAGCGGTCCGGATCGATGTCGAGTGCCGTGACATCGGCATCGGCCATTTCCAGCAGGTGTGCGGTTTTGCCGCCGGGTGCAGCGCAGGCGTCCAGCAGCCGCAAGCGGCCGCCCTGGGCTGGGGCCAACCCTTGCAGCAACAACGGCGCGGCGAGTTGCGCGGCCGCATCCTGCACGGAAAAATGTCCCTCGGCATACCCGGGCAAGGAGGGCACCGGGACCGCTTTCGACAGCACCAAGCCCTGCGGGCCTGCGGATTTTGCTTCGATATTGATAGCTGCCAGCGCTTGCTGGTAAAGGGCTGGATTCGTTTTTTGTTCATTAACCCGCAGTGTCAACGGCGCCCGGCTGTTGTTGGCGCGCAGGATGTCCTGCCAGCGCGTGGGGTGGTCTTGCCGCACACGGTCAATCCACCATTGGGGGTGGTTCCAGACGGCTTGCGGCTGCTTGTCCGTGCGCGTCACCAGTGCCTCCCGTTCGCGCAGAAAGCGGCGCAAGCAACCATTGATGAAGCTGGCCTGGTGGCGCGTGTGCTCACTGGACTTGGCCGCCTCCACCGCCTGGTCGACCAGCGTGTGCACGGTGTAAGGCGCGCCGTCTTCGCTCCAGATCAGCGCCAGGGCCACGCACAGCAGCGCATCGGCCTCGGGCGGCGGGGGGCGGCTGGCAAGTTGCCGCCGCAAGGCCTCCGCGCGCCCCAAATGGCGCAGTGCATGAAAGCCCAGCGCCTGCACACCGGGCCGCAGGTCTGCATGCACGTCTTCCAGAGCGGCCGTCATGGAGCGTCCTGCGCGCACGGCCATCAGTAAACTGGCCGCGCCCTGGAGCTGGCGCCACAGGGGAATGGGGTGGGGGGTGTCTTGCATGAATCTCGGAGATGCGGCCCAACAGGGGCAGTCACCCCGTATTAGACCAGCCAGGAGCCCGCAGCGTGCCCTTGACGCCGGATTACAAGCAGGCGCCGACTGGGCGCCGGCACGGCCACCCCGAAGGGCCAGGGAATCAGGCGGAGCGGACCCTCGCGCAGGCCCGCATCAGCTCAGGCTGTCCGCCCAGATATTGCGTGCCCAGTCCAGCGCATAAGTGCCTTCCAGTTCACTCGGGCCGGGGCTGACGCCGCCCGAGCCATGCACCGCCTTGAAGGTCTTTTCGGCAGCCACGTACTCGTGCACGCTGGCCACGTGGATCACATTTTTGCTGTCCACAAAGCTGTAGCAGGTGTTGGTGAGCATCGGCGCGGGATTGATCTCCCAACCCGACAGCTGCGCGACGATGGCAGCCGCCGCCACCTTGCCCTGGTTGTTGGCCATGTGGCCGCTTTTGGGCATGGCCGGCGCGACCTGGATCGAGTCGCCCAGTACAAACACATCCCTGGCAGCGGTGGATTCGAAGCTCAGGTAATTGACGCCGCACCAGCGTTTGTCGGCCATGTTGTTGAGCCCGGCTTGAACCGCAATGGTGCCGGCACGCATGGACGGGAGCACATTGAGTACATCGGCCTTGACGTCGTCCTGCACATCGAACCTGATCACGCCGGCCTTGGCATCCACGGCCGTGGCCTTGTGCTGGCTGCGGTATTCGACAATGCCTTTGTACTGCTCGGCCCAGACCTTCTTGAACAGCGGACCTTTGGACGTGACATCCATGTTGGCGTCAAGAATCAGCACCTTGCTGCGCGGCTTGGCAGCCTTGAAATAGCCCGCAATCACCGACGCGCGCTCGTAGGGGCCGGGCGGGCAGCGATAAGGGGCCTCGGGGATCGTGATCGCATAAACGCCGCCGTCGGGCATGGCCTCAAGTTGCCTGCGCAGTGCCAGGGTTTCGGCCCCGGCCTTCCAGGCCTGGAGGATCTGCCCCGCGTCGTGCGCCTGTTGCAGGCCCTGGATGCTGCCGAACATCAGCTCAACGCCCGGCGAGACCACCAGCTTGTCATAGGCAATCGTAGCGCCGCCACCGAGCGTGACGGTTTTTCTGCCGGTGTCGATGGCACTGGCCCAGTCACGGACGACGGTCACCCCGTGGTTTTTGCCCAGGCCGGTATACGCCGTCGTGATGTCGCTGATCTGCTTGCTGCCGCCGAGCACGAGGTTGGAAAGCGGGCACGAGATGAATGCGGGCTCGGGCTCAATCAGCACCACATCGATTTTGTAGTCCGACAGCAGGCGCACGTATTTGGCAGCCGTGGCGCCGCCATAACCGCCGCCGATGACGACCACCCTGGCTTTGGCGGGAATGGATGTTGTGGCGCAGGCCGACAGGCCGAGCAGGCTCAGCGCGATAGAAGACTGGAGAAAGGAGCGTCGTTGCATGCCTTCCGACGAGCCGCCTCCAGGAAGGCGCGCCCCTTCGGGGAGCAACGAACGACCGTGAGCGTGGGGGTTCATATCCTTCTCCTTATTTTTTCTGCGCGGCAAAGTAGCCGCCAAGCACTTCGATCTGGGCGTCGCTGAAACCCTTGCTGATCTGGTGCATCACGGTGGCCGGCCGGGTGCCATCCTTGAAAGCCCTCATCTGGGTGACGAAATAGGTTTTATCCATGCCGGCGAGTGCCGGCACGTTCGACCCCTGGACAGCCCGGCCGTCCGTGCCATGACAGTTGGCGCAACTGGCTGCCAGGCTGCGGTGGTACAGGGCCTGTGCTGGCGATGTCTGGGCCTGGCTCAGGGACGCTGCGGCCAGCCCTTGCAGTGCCAGCATGAAGGTGAAAGCGGTGGTCTTCATGGGTTTCTCCCGGTGGTTGCGGAATTCAGTGGACATGCCGATGGCGGCGCGCCTCAGCCGTCTTCAGCACACGACCGGCACTCGGAAGTCCGAGCAGACATTTTGTCATGTCCTCATTTGACCGCATGCTTACCCCAGCGTGCCGGGTCGTGTGGGCGCCAGCACATCAGAAGGCGGTGCCGGCTCATCAGGCCACGCCGGCATGGACCGGCCATAGATGCGCCGGATGCGTTCGCCCAGCGGTGGATGGGAATCCAGCCAGTGCCCGCGACCTTGTTGACCCACCAGCAACATGTGCTGAACCGCAGGATGAAAGCCGCGCGAGCCCGAAGCGGCCTGTTGCTGCCTCGCCACCTTGCGCAACACCCCCCCGAGGCCATCCCTGCTTCGCGTGAACTGCACGGCACGCGCGTCGGCAAGAAACTCACGCTGGCGCGACACCGCAGCTTTGAGCGCCCGGCCGGCGAGCCAGCCGAAAAAGCCCGCCACCATGATGGCAAAGCCCGGCAAGGCCAACAGTGTGCGGCGATCTTCTTCATCACGTTCGCACATGCGGCGACCCAGATTGAAAATCATCTCCAGTCCGAACACCATGCCCGCCAGCCGCATGTTCAGCCGGGTATCACCCTCACGGAGATGGCTCAGCTCATGCGCCACCAGCCCTTGCAGTTCGTCCCGTGTCAAGCCATCGAGCGCGCCGCGTGTCACTGCAATCACCGAATCCTCTTCGTCCCAACCGGCCGCAAAGGCATTGATGCTTTCAGCCCGCTCCAGCACCATGACCTGCGGTGGGTGCATGCTGGCCGCAATGGCCAGTTCTGCGGCGATGTTGCACAGCTTTTGCTCATCAAAGCGGCTGGCCGGCCAGGCTTCGCGCGCACCTGCGCGCCGCGCCAGCTTTTCACCGCCGCCCTGCAGGCTCGATGTTTCGAGCCACCAGCCGCCCAGAACAAAAAGCAGCGTCATCCCGGTATTGACCGTGAAAAAATAGGCGGGATAACCATGAAAGCCCGGCGTCACCAGACGCCACGTCAGTGCCAGGGCGGCATTGATGGCAAGTACCAGCAGCAACACGGCCAGCGCAAACAGCAACACCAGTTGCCGCGTCCGGGCACGGGCTTTTTCCTGCTGCTCAAAAAAACGCATGAGGGCAGCGATCAGGCACGGCGGGCCGCGGACCCGGCGCCGGTCCGCAGGCGCAGCAACCCCCTGGAGCGCCGCATGGCATCCGCCGTGACAAGCATGGGAAACTTGTTCACATCTGGATGCGGATGCGCACGGCCTGGCGCTCAGCCGGGCTTTCAGTGGCTTGCAACATCGCCGAAGGCGCAAAGCCGAACAGGCGGGCAATCAGCACCGCGGGAAACTGTGCCTGCGCATTGTTGTAGTCGAGCACACAGTCGTTGTAGGCCTGGCGAGCAAAAGCCACCTTGTTCTCGGTGCTGGTGAGTTCTTCGCTGAGTTCGCGGATGGTTGCATCTGCCTTGAGCTCAGGGTAGGCCTCGGTCAACGCAAACAGCCGGTCCAGGCTGCCGCTCAGCGCCTGTTCGGCCACAGCCAGCGCCATGACTTCCGGGGCGTGGGTCGGGCGACTGCGCGCGGCATCGCTCGCCGAACGCGCCTGGTTGCGAGCCGCGATCACCGCCTCCAGGGTTTCCCGCTCATGCAAGAGGTATTTTTTTGCCGCCTCCACAAGGTTGGGGATCAGGTCATACCGGCGCTTGAGCTGCACGTCAATCTGGCCAAACGCATTGGCAATCAGGTTCTTCAGACGCACCAGCCGGTTGTAGGCACCGACGGCCCAGAACAGCAGCACGGCAAACAGGGCAATCAGGACCAGGGACTGGGTGGACATGGAGGCTCTTCTCCTAAAGCAGCACCGGTGCTGCAAATGTATGGGCATGTCGGACGCACCGCGACTTTAGCGGACAAGCGCAGCACCTGTACAGGGTGCGGGAGGCTGCAGAGCACCGTCTTGCTTGCCGACCGGTCAAATTGTCCATAAAAAACGCCCCGGGCCCTTTATTCAAGGGCGCGGGGCGCTCTGCTTTTTATAGCACCAAAAAACGGCACTTACTCGGTGGCAGCACCTTCGCTGGTCTGCTCGGGCAAGGCCCCCAGTTCGGCGGCTTCGGCCTCGGCAATGGCGCGGCGCTCGGCGTCGTCCATCTGGTCCTTGGCTTTGCGTGCCTCATGGTAGGCCATGCCGGTACCTGCAGGAATCAGGCGGCCGACAATCACGTTTTCCTTCAGGCCACGCACCTCGTCGCGCTT
>CBFGNA010000134.1:0-6603 GCA_965650045.1 uncultured Polaromonas sp. | reverse complement strand
AAACTGAATTGCAGCACCGTCATATATCGCATCTGTATGGCTTGTATCCGGCATCGGATGCGCAACTGGCCATTCTGGAAGCCAAGGAGCGTTCGCTGCAGGTGCTGGACGTCAAGGCCGACCGCCAGCCCTGGTTTTGTTCGGGTTGCCCGCACAACACCTCGACCAAGGTGCCCGAAGGTTCACGTGCCATGGCCGGCATCGGCTGCCATTTCATGGCGCTCTGGATGGACCGCGCTACCCTCGGCTTCACCCAGATGGGCGGCGAGGGCGTGCCCTGGGTCGGCCAGCAGCCTTTCACCACCGACCAGCACATTTTTGCCAACCTCGGTGATGGCACTTATTTCCACAGCGGCTCGCTGGCGGTGCGCCAGTCGATTGCGGCCGGCGTGAACATCACCTACAAAATCCTCTACAACGACGCGGTCGCCATGACCGGCGGCCAGCAGGTTGGTGAGCGGCCCGAAGGCCATTCGGTGGTGCAGATCGCCCAGTCCATGCGCGCCGAGGGCGCGGCCAAAATTGTGGTGGTGACCGACGAGCCGGAAAAATACGAGGGCGTGGCGCTGGTGGACGGCGTGGCTGTGCATCACCGTGACGAGCTCGATGCGATCCAGCGGCAGTTCCGTGAAATCAAGGGCACCACCGTCATCATTTACGACCAGACCTGTGCCACCGAAAAACGGCGCCGCCGCAAACGCGGCAGCCTGGTCGATCCGGCGCGCCGCGTGGTCATCAACGAACTGGTCTGCGAAGGCTGCGGTGATTGCGGCGTGCAGTCCAACTGCCTGAGCGTGGAGCCGCTGGAAACCGAATTCGGCCGCAAGCGCCAGATCAACCAGTCCACCTGCAACAAGGACATGTCCTGCCTGAAAGGCTTCTGCCCGAGTTTTGTGACCGTCGAAGGCGGGCAACTCAAGAAAAAGGCCAAGGGCAAGGCGGCCTCGCCGTTCGAGATGGGTGCGCTGCCCGAGCCGCGCATTCCGGGCACGGAAGGTGTGGACGGCAAGGTCTGGGGCATCGTGGTGGCCGGTGTCGGCGGCACCGGTGTCATCACCATTGGCCAGTTGCTGGGCATGGCCGGCCACATCGAAGGCAAGGGCATCGTCACCCAGGACGCCGGCGGCCTGGCGCAAAAAGGCGGCGCGACCTGGAGCCATGTGCTGATCGGGGCGTCGCAGGACGACATCCGCACCACCCGCGTCGGCATGGCCGGCGCCGACCTGATCATCGGTTGCGACCCCATCGTGGCTGCCGGCAAGGAAACGGTGCTGCGCATGCGCGAGGGCCGCACCCATGTGGCGCTCAATTCCTACAGCACGCCGACGGCGGCTTTTGTGCACAACGCCAACTGGCAGAACCCGGCCGAGGCCTGTGCCGCGGAAATTGTCAAGGCGGTGGGCGTGGACGGTGTCGGCGCCTTCAATGCCGATGCAGCGTCCACCAAACTGATGGGCGACAGCATTTACACCAACCCCATGATGCTGGGCTACGCCTGGCAAAAAGGCTGGATCCCGCTCGAACACGCCTCGCTGATGCGCGCCATCGAGCTCAATGCCGTGGCCGTGGACAGCAACAAGACGGCCTTTGAGTGGGGCCGCCGTGCGGCCCACGATTTGGCCTCGGTTGAAAAGCTGCTGGGCTCGGCGCAAGTGATTGCCATGCCGGCGCCGCGCCAGGGCCTGGCCGATCTGGTGGCGCGTCGCGTTGCCTTTCTCACGGATTACCAGAATGCCGCCTATGCGAAGCGCTACGAAAGCTTTGTGAATCGCGTCGAACAGGCCGAATCGGCGCTGGGCAAGACCCAGCTCACCCAGGCGGTCGCCAGGTATCTGTTCAAGCTGATGGCTTACAAGGACGAGTACGAGGTTGCGCGCCTGCATACTGACCGCAGCTTTCATGACAAGGTCGGTGCCATGTTTGAAGGCGACTACAAGCTCAATTACCATCTCGCACCGCCCATGATTGCGAAAACCAACGACAAGGGCGAGTTGCAAAAGCAGAAATTCGGGCCGTGGATGCTCACCGCCTTCAAACTGCTGGCCCGGCTCAAAAACTTGCGCGGCACCGCGCTGGACCCATTCGGCCGGACGGAGGAGCGCCGCATGGAGCGCGCCTTGATTGGCCAGTACGAGGCCAGCATCGAGGAAATCCTGAAGTCCCTGGACGCCGGCAACCATGCGGCGGCGCTGGAGGTGGCGCGTATTCCTGAGTTGATCAAGGGTTACGGCCACGTCAAGGCCCGCCATGCCGCGCTGGCCCAGCAGCAATGGACCGCGGCGATGGCTGCATTCCGCCAGCCGGCCGCCGGGCCGCACGCGCTGGCGGCCTGAACCCGTTCAGTGCCCGTACGGGCGGCCGGCCGCGGCGGGGCCACAGAGCCCCCGCCAGACCACGGGTTACAAGTGTTTACCGGCAGCGGCCGCATACAATCAGGCCCTCCGCGCCCCGCGGCTTGACGAGGGGTGCCCGATTATTGTTGTGGAGTCTGCCGTGTTTATTTCTTCCGCGTTTGCCCAAACCGCCCCTGTCGCCGCTGCCGAAGGCGGCATGATGTCTTCGCTCACCAGCATGCTGCCGCTGGTGCTGATGTTTGTGGTTCTTTACTTTGTGATGATCCGTCCGCAAATGAAGAAGCAGAAAGAGCACCGCGCCATGATCGACGCGCTGGCCAAGGGCGATGAAGTCGTGACCGCCGGCGGATTGCTGGGCAAAGTCACCCGGATGGGGGAAGCCTACCTGGGCATCGAGATCGCGAACGGCGTGGAAATCCAGCTGCAGCGAAGCGCCATCGTTCAGGTGTTGCCCAAGGGCAGCATCAAGTAAGAACAAGCAGCAAAGTTTTTTTGAGAGCCGGCGCCTGCCGGCTTTTTGGTCCCCAGTTTCCCCAGGAGCACTACGCTCATGAATCGTTATCCGGTCTGGAAGTACGCGATCATCGTCGTCGCCTTGCTGATTGCCGCCCTGTACACCTTGCCCAACTTTTTTGGCGAGGCGCCTGCCGTGCAGGTGTCCAGCGCCAAAACCAGCGTCAAGATCGACAGCACCACGGTGGCGCGGGTTGAGCAGGCCCTGAAAGAGGCCAACATCACGCCGGAAGCGGTGGCTTTTGACGCCACCTCGGTCAAGGCGCGCTTCGGGGACACCGACACCCAGCTCAAGGCCAAGGACGCCATCGAAAAAGCGCTGTCGCCCGATCCTGCTTCACCTTCCTACATCGTTGCGCTCAACCTGCTCTCGCGTTCACCTGCCTGGCTGACAGCGCTGAACGCCCGGCCCATGTACCTCGGCCTCGATCTGCGGGGCGGTGTGCATTTCATGCTGCAGGTGGACATGCAGGCGGCGCTGACCAAAAAGGCCGAATCCCTGGCCGGTGACCTGCGCCTGGTGTTGCGCGAGAAAAACATCCGTCACAGCGGCATCAACCGCAATGGCCAGACCATCGAGATCAAGTTCCGCGACACGGCCACGCTGGAAGCTGCCAGAGGGGTCTTGCAGGACCAGTTTGCGGACCTGCAAACCACGGAGGTGCCCGATGGCGGCGAGTTCAAGGTGGTCGCAAGCATCAAGCCCGAAGCTGCCCGCCGGGTTCAGGATCAGGCGCTCAAGCAGAACATGGTGACCCTGCACAACCGGATCAACGAGCTGGGCGTCGCCGAGCCGGTGATCCAGCAGCAGGGCCTGGACCGCATCGTGGTGCAGCTTCCCGGGGTGCAGGACACCGCCAAGGCCAAGGACATCCTGGGCCGTACCGCCACGCTGGAAATGCGGCTGGTTGACGAAAGCAGCGAGGGCCGAGCTGCTGAAGCCGGGTCCGGCGTGGTGCCTTTTGGGTCCGAGCGTTTTCTTGAGCGTGACGGCCGTGCCGTGATTGTCAAGAAGCAGGTGATCCTGACCGGCGAAAGCCTGACGGACGCGCAGCCCGGCTTTGATTCGCAGAGCCAGCAGCCCAAGGTGGATCTGACGGTGGACGCCAAGGGCGGACGCATCATGCGCGACACCAGCCGCGAGAACGTCAAGAAACGCATGGCGATTGTCCTGTTTGAAAAGGGCAAGGGCGAGGTGCTCACAGCGCCGGTGATCCAGAGCGAACTGGGCAACCGGTTCCAGATTTCCGGCTCCATGAGCGTGGTCGAGGCCAACGACCTCGCGCTGCTGCTGCGCGCGGGTTCACTGGCGGCTCCCATGGAAATCATCGAGGAGCGGACCATCGGCCCCAGCCTGGGGGCTGAAAATATCGCCAAGGGCTTTCACAGCGTGGCCTGGGGTTTCCTGGTCATCGTGGCCTTCATGGCGGTGTATTACATGCTGTTCGGGCTGTTTTCCGGCCTGGCGCTGGCGGTCAACCTGATGCTGCTGGTGGCGGTGCTGTCCATGCTGCAGGCGACACTGACCTTGCCGGGCATGGCGGCCATGGCGCTGGCGCTGGGCATGGCCATCGACTCCAACGTCCTGATCAACGAGCGGGTGCGCGAAGAGTTGCGCAACGGCGCTTCGGCGCAGGCCGCCATTCACACCGGCTATGAACGCGCCTGGGCCACCATCCTGGACTCCAACATCACCACGCTGATCGCTGGCCTGGCCCTGCTGGCTTTCGGTTCCGGGCCGGTGCGTGGTTTTGCGGTGGTTCACGTGATCGGCATCCTGACCAGCATGTTCTCGGCGGTGTTTTTCTCACGCGGACTGGTCAATCTCTGGTACGGTCGGCAAAAGAAGCTGAAAACCGTGTCCATCGGCACCGTGTGGCGCCCAGCCGGCGGCGCAAGTGTCCCTGCCAAACCGGGCAAGTCCGCAGCTTCGGCTGGTTAGACAAGAACAAGAAGGAGGACGTCATGGAGTTTTTCAAGATCCGCAAGGACATCCCGTTCATGCGGCATGCCCTGGTCTTCAACGTGATTTCGTTCACGACCTTTGTGCTGGCGGTGGTTTTCCTGTTTTCGCGCGGCCTGAACCTGTCGGTGGAATTTACCGGCGGTACGGTGATGGAGGTCAGCTATTCCCAGCCGGCCGACGTCGAGAAGGTCCGCGGCACCGTCGCCGGGCTTGGTTTTACCGATGTGCAGGTACAGAATTTCGGCACGGCACGTGATGTGATGATTCGCCTGCCGGCGCAAAAAGGGGTAACGACCGCGCAACAGAGTGACAGGGTGATGGCGGCGCTGAAGGCCGGTGATCCTCAAGTCCTGCTGCGCCGTACCGAATTTGTCGGCCCCCAGGTCGGCGAGGAGCTGGCCCAGGATGGCCTGAAGGCACTGGCCATGGTGGTGGTGGGCATCATGATCTACCTGGCCCTGCGGTTTGAGTGGAAATATGCGGTTTCCGCCATCATTGCCAACTTGCATGATGTCGTCATCATTCTTGGGTTCTTTGCCTTTTTCCAGTGGGAGTTTTCGCTGTCCGTGCTGGCGGCGGTGCTGGCTGTGCTGGGCTACTCGGTCAATGAATCCGTGGTGATTTTTGACCGGATTCGCGAGAATTTCCGGCGCTACCGCAAGATGGATACCGTACAGATCATCGACAACGCCATCACCTCGACCATCAGCCGCACCATCATCACCCACGGGTCCACCCAGATCATGGTGCTGTCCATGCTGCTTTTCGGCGGACCGACGCTGTTTTACTTCGCACTGGCGCTGACCATCGGCATCTGTTTCGGCATTTACTCTTCCGTGTTTGTGGCCGCTGCGATTGCGATGTGGCTGGGCATCAAGCGTGAGGATCTGGTCAAACCTGCCGGTAAAAGGGATGAAAACCCGAACGACCCGAATGCCGGAGCCACGGTGTAGCCTGCAGCCCCACCACTGATCACGGCCGTGGCTGCACCCAACAAACAGGACCTTCGCCTCGCGCGGCAGGCGCGTGAGCAGTTTGTAGCCCATGCTGCGGGGGTGATGCCGGCACTGGCCGCCGATATCAAGGCCCGCTTGTCCGCAGCAATGGACGAGGCCGGCAATGCCCGCGAGATGCAGGATCGGCGGGACGGCTGGATTTCATTTCAGGAAAATGAAACCATCTGGGTCAATGCCACCACGCAAGCCTGGAAAAAAGCGCTGGTCACCCCTGCTGCCACCGCCTCGATGCCGCTGGACAGCGGGAAATTCGAGTTGATGGGCAACGAGGTGATGGAGAACAAGATCCTCGCCTCACGGCTGGCGTTGCGCCTTCTCGACAGCGCCAGCTGGGAACTCAATGATTTGCGCTTGCGGATCCAGGGTCTGGAGGGCGTTCCTGAACTGGCCAAGGAAGACATCCTCCGGCCCGAAGTGCTGTCGCAAAACCTGGTTGAGCAATGGACGCTGGCGCCCTTGTCGCGGGAGTTGTGGCTCACCGTGCAGGACCTGATCCAGCAGCGCCTGACGGCCCACCTGCTGGAGGCCTACCGGGCCGCCAACGAATTCCTGATCAAGGAAAACGTCATGGTCGACATTGACCGGCGAGCCCTGGTCAAACGCACCCCCTCTGCAACGCCCACGACAACGCCCGCCAAGGTGTCCAGATCGGCAGGCCTGCCGTCCAGAAGCCGGGCCGACTCCCCTGCCGGTCCAGGTGGTGGAGCGGGCGGCTCCGGGCGGCAGGAGGACGGGCTGGATGGAGACTGGGATA
>CBFGNA010000133.1:0-6644 GCA_965650045.1 uncultured Polaromonas sp. | reverse complement strand
ATACCGTCAGCCTTCCATTACCGACTGAGCCGTTCATGCACCTTCTTTTTGTCGCCGATCCCCTCGCTTCCTTCAAGATCTACAAGGACACCACTTTTGCGATGATGCGCGAAGCGCAGCGGCGCGGCCACACACTGGCCAGCTGCGAACCCAAAGACATGCGCTGGCAGACCGGCGAGAAGGTCACGGCCACGGTCCAGCGCATCACGCTGACCGGCGACCCCACCGACTGGTACAGCGCCGAGCCGGCGAAGCGCGAGCAGCTCTGTGACTTCGATGCCATCGTGATGCGCAAGGACCCGCCCTTCGACAGCGAGTTTTTTTACAGCACCCATTTGCTGGAGCAAGCCGAGCGTGAAGGCGCGCGGGTCTTCAACAAGCCGCGCGCGTTGCGTGATCACCCGGAAAAACTCGCCATCCTCGAATTCGCGCAGTTCAGCGGCCCGACGCTGGTGACACGCAGCGCGGCCGATATCAAGCGCTTTCACGCCGAACACAAGGATATCATCCTCAAGCCGCTGGACGGCATGGGCGGCATGGGCATCTTCCGCGTGAAGGAAGACGGCCTGAACCTGGGCAGCATCACCGAAACGCTGAACCGCGATGGCGCGCAAAGCGTGATGGTGCAAAAGTTTCTGCCCGAGATCAGCCAGGGCGACAAACGGGTGCTGGTGATAGGCGGCAAGCCGGTGCCTTTCAGCCTGGCGCGCATTCCGCAGGGCAGCGAGGTGCGCGGCAACCTGGCTGCCGGCGGCTTGGGCGTGGCGCAGCCGCTGTCGGCGCGCGACCGCGAGATCGGCGAGGCGCTGGGCCCGGTGCTGGCCTCGCGCGGCCTGTTGCTGGCCGGCGTGGACGTGATCGGCGACTACGTGACCGAAATCAATGTCACCAGCCCGACCTGCTTTCAGGAAATTTTCGAGCAGACCGGCTTTGACGTGGCGGCGATGTTTGTCGATGCGCTGGAGGCGGCGCTTCGGTAAACCTCAGAGCAAGCATCAAATCGGGCTCCAGCCCTTGTCTGGCGGGCGCTGGCAGCTCCTGAATTAATAGCAATCAGGCGCGCAGCGCGCCACCCTCGAACACCCGCAACTCTCCCGGCGCAAAGGCCTGCCAGGCCTCATTGGTGGTCAGCGGTGCGGTCACCACCACGGCCACGCGGTCGCCGGGCGCGGCCTGTTCGGCAAAGTTGACGCTGAGGTCTTCATCGCTGAGCGTGGCGTGGGAGAAAGGGTGTTTGCGCTCCACGTGGTAGAGGCTGGTGGAGGCGTGCGCCCTCAGCGCCAGCCCGTTGCTCAGCAGGAAGTTGAAGGTGCCGTGCGGCGCAATTTGCGCCGCCAGCTCGCGCAGCGTCAGCGTCAGTTCGGCGATGTCGGGCACACCGGCATGCGACTTGGCCAGCTCCTGCATGATCCAGCAAAAGGCGCGTTCGCTGTCGGTGTTGCCGACCGGCCGGAAGCTGCCGTGCAGGCGCGGGTTGAAATCTTTCAGGTCGCCATTGTGGGCAAACACCCAGTAGCGCCCCCACAACTCGCGCACAAAAGGGTGGCAGTTTTCCAGCGCCACCCGGCCCTGGGTGGCCTTGCGGATGTGGGCGATCACGTTGCGGCTTTTGATCGGGTAGCGGCGTATCAGCTCGGCCACTGGCGAGGCGCTGGCCGACTGGTGATCGACAAAATGGCGCAGGCCGCGGTCGCTTTCGCTGCAGTCGCCGCCTTCAAAAAATGCAATGCCCCAGCCGTCGCTGTGGTGGTCGGTGTTTCCGCCACGCTGCGCGAAGCCGGTGAAGCTGAAGGTCACGTCGGTCGGCGTGTTGCAGTTCATGCCCAGAAGCTGGCACATGGTTTCAGCTTTCTGTCGCAGAAGGGGGACTGGCCGGGGGGCGCAGCCTCCAGGCGGCCAGCATGGCGAGCACACACAGCGCCGCCAGCATCAAAAAAGCCTCGTTGAAGGCCGCCAGCCGCGCCGGGCTGCTGGCGGTTTGCGCCAGCGAATCGCCATGCGCCGACAGCCGCCACTCCAGCACGATGCCGCACAGGCTGACACCGATGGCGCCGCCCAGCATGCGCACAAAATTGATTGCGCTGGAGCCCTGCGAAATCAGGTCCGGCCCCAGGGCCCGCAGCGAGCCGAGGTTCAGCGAGGGCAGGATGAAGCCCAGGCCGATGCGGCCCAGGATGGCCCAGAGCACCAGCACCCAGATGGCACTGGCCAGGGTGACGGTCAGCATCAGCGCAAACGACAGTGCCAGCAGGGCCAGCCCGATGCTGACCAGCAGCCAGGTCGGCTGGCGGTCGGCGAGCCGGCCGACCACGGCAATCGTGACGGCCAGCACAAAACCGGCGGGCAGCAGGATGCTGCCGACGTAGGAGGCCGACAGCCCGAGCGCGAGCTGCATGTAAACCGGCAGCAGATAGGTCGAGCCGAACAGCGCGGTGCCGTAGATGAAGGCGACGATGCTGCCCATGGCGAAGGGACGGTAGCCGAACAGCGCCAGGTTCATCAACGGCTCGCGGCCGGTGGCGGCCATGCGCCGCTGCCAGGCCAGAAACACCAGCAGCGCCAGCACGGCGCTGCCCAGCAGCATGGCGGCTTCGCTGTGCGATCCGCCATGCAGGGCCACCATGCCGTTGAGCAGGCACAGGGTGCCCACCCCGCCCAGCAGCAGACCGCGCCAGTCCAGCGTGGCACCCCTGCGGTTGGCGGCCGCGCCGCCGGGTGCGGTGGAAGGCACAAACTTGTAGGCCAGCCACAGCGACGCCAGGCAGAAAGGCACGACCATGAAAAAAATCGAACGCCAGCCGAACAGGTCCACCAGCACGCCGCCTATGCTGGGACCGATGGCCGGTGCCAGCACCACCCCCATGCCGAAGATGCCGCTGGCGCGGCCCTGTTCGTGGGGCTGGAAGGCCCGCATGATGATGATCGCGGGAATCGGCTGCACCACACCCGCCGCCAGGCCCTCGGCGACCCGCGCGCCCAGCACCAGCGCGAAGCTCGTGGAAAAACCGCCCACCACCCCGCCAGCCAGCAGCAACAGCATGGTGCCCACGTAGGTGCGCCGGTAACCGTAACGCGCCAGCAACCACGGCGTGGTCAGCATGGACACCGTCATCGCCACCATGAAGCCCGAGGTGACCCACTGGGCGCGCTCCTGGCCGAGCGCAAAGTGGTGGCTCATGTCGGGGATCGCCACATTGACGATGGTCGAGGACATGATGGACGCCATGGTGCCGACCATCACCGACAGCAACAGCAACCAGCGGTAACGCGGACCGTAGCGGTCCTGCAGTTCGGGAAGGGTGGAGGGGCGGCTCAAGGGTGTTCCTGCTTCGGACCATCGCCGCCCCGGCGGACGGGGGTGGGCATCAGGAGCGGGGCTCCGACCACAGCTTGCCGCCGGTGGCCCAGTTCTCGCGCTTGATGTCGGTGATGATGACGTCCACCGACTCGGGCGCGACGGCCAGCACCTCGACGCTGACGCGGGTCAGTTCGGCGACCAGTTTTTTCTTTTGCTCCAGGGTGCGGCCTTCCATCATTTCGACGTGGTAAGTGGGCATGGGGATCCTTGGTGGGGGCAGGGTTGAACAATCGGGACCCCTCCATGATAAAAGCCCGCGGGGCGGCGCGCCCTTGATCCCACGATTTTTTGGGCGCAGGGTTTTCTGTCAGCAACGGCTGACACCCGGACAGGGCAAGTCAGTGCAGCACATGCGCGCAAACGTGGCAAACTTTGAAGTTGCCCCGTGGCTGTGCGGCACTTCGGCACTGCGGCTTTGCGACGGCAAGGGGCCGCGAGAGCAAGGGGTCCTTCGCCTGCACTTTTGCCGCGATCCACCGCGATTGATTCACTCCAGGAAAACTTTGTCCACCACCCCTGATTTGCTGCCCGACGTTTCCCAGCCCGGCGATTTGCCCAGCCTGGCAGGCCGCGCCTACCGCTGCCAGTGCGGCTGCCCGGTCTTTTTCCGCAACAGCACCTGCCTGGCCTGCGGCACGCCGCTGGGCTACGACACGGTGCAGGCGCGCCTGCTGCCGCTGATGCCCGGGCAGGAGGCCGGGACCTGGGTGGAATGGCGCGCTGAAAGCACGGAAAGCACGGAAGGCATCGAAGGCGCCGGAGCCCCGCCTGCCAGCCCGGTCTATTTGCGTTGCGCCAACCTGCAGACGCCAGCGGCGTGCAACTGGCTGGTGCCCGTGGGCGAGGGTCAGCCCCAGATGCTGCTGTGCCGCGCCTGCCGGCTCAACCGCACCATTCCCGATCTGAACGACCCCGAGCACCCCGACAACGGTGAGCTGTGGGGACGTGTCGAGCTCGCCAAGCGCCGGCTGGTGTCGGCCTTGCTGGCACTCGGCCTGCCGCTGGCCTCACGCGTGAGCGAAGACCCGCAGGGCGGGCTGATGTTCGACTTCCTGCGCTCGCCCGACTATGGGCCGCACATCATGACCGGGCACAACACCGGCCTGATCACGCTGAACCTCAATGAGGCCGATGACGCCACGCGCGAGGCCGTGCGCAAGGCCATGCACGAACCCTACCGCACCCTGCTCGGCCATCTGCGCCATGAGGTGGGCCACTACTACTGGGACCGCTTGGTGGCCGGCACCGGCTGGCTGCAGGGCTTTCGCGAACTGTTTGGCGATGAGACCCAGGATTACGCCGCCAGCCTGCAGACCAATTACACCCAGGGGCCGCGCCCCGACTGGGCGCTGCACTACGTCAGCGCCTATGCCAGCGTGCACCCCTGGGAAGACTGGGCCGAATGCTGGGCGCACTACCTGCATATCCGCGACACGGTAGACACGGCGCAGAGTTTCGGCCTGTCCACCGACCCGGCGCAACTGGAGTTCACGCCTTTCACGCTCGATGCGCTGTACCAGCCGGAGCATCCGGATGCCGAACGCTTTCTGGCCTTCCTGAACCGCTGGACCCAGCTCACCATGCTGCTCAATGAGATGTCGCGTGCCATGGGGCAGCCGGATTTTTATCCTTTTGTGCTGCCCCACGAGGTGGTGGCCAAGCTGCACTTCATCCACCTGGTGGTCAGTGCCGTCACGCCGGCATCGGCATCGATAGCGGCGCCGCTTGCTGCTGCAGAAGAGGTCCAGGTGCCCGCACCCGCTTCAGGCGCTGGCCAGGGCGGCAGCGAGGTTTCCGACACGGAAGAAGCGCCGCTTCAATCCGCGCCGGATGGCGGCCAGCAGCAGATGCAGGGCCAGTCTCCCTGGTGAAAGCTGGCGGCTCTGACGCTTGTGCGGCGCCGGCCGTCAGCGCAGGCGCACCCGCTGCCGCAGATCGACCAGCACCGGCGGCAGGGCCATGGTCACCAGCAGCAGGGCAATCGGCAGCGTGGCGCTGTATCCCACGGCCCGGAAGGCCAGGGCGCCCACAATGCCACCGGAAAAAAACAGGCCCAGCAGGGTCGCGTGGGTCAGCAGCTTGTCCGCGTCGGCCTGCACAAACTGGATGCTGTTGGCCTTTCTCGAATGGTTCCAGTAGATCAGCCGGCCCAGCTCGATGCCCAGGTCGGTGATGACGCCGGTCATGTGCGTGGTGCGAATCTCGGCGTTCGAGATCTTGGTGACGATGGCGTTTTGCAGGCCCATGATGAAACACAGCAGCAGCACCGCGGTCGGCACCAGCAGGCTGGCGAAGGACTGGAGGTTGGCGCCGACCAGCCCGAACACCAGCAGCAGCAGCGCCTCCAGCAGCAGCGCCAGGGCATATTTGCTGCGCAAACCCCGGCGGCGCGCCCAGCTGATCAGCAAGGTGGTGGTGATGGCGCCGGCCACAAAGGCGCCCAGCGAGACCAGGCCTGCCAGCGCCAGCCCGATACCGCCCAGCACCAGCTCGTCAGCGACGGCGGAAACGATGCCGGTCATGTGGGAGGTGTAGCGGTGCACCGCGAGGAAGCCCCCGGCATTGATGGCCCCGGCCACAAAGGCCAGGATGCCGCCGAACTGCCGGTTGCTGCGGCGTGTGCGTTCCCGGGCGGTGAGCTGGAGCAGAAAGGTCAGAACCATGTCTGGGCCTGATTATCTGCCTCGGGGGCCGGGCCGGGAAGGCCGCAAAAGCCGGAAAGGCTGGCCAGTTGCTAGCGATTTGGTAGCAGCTTGCGCCCGTTCCATAAGGGCTGGAGGCTTAAAACATGCCCGGTCAGATCTCGATCTTGCTGCCCAGCTCGACCACCGAGTTGTTGGGCAGGTTCAGGAAATCGGCCGCGCCGCCGGCGTTGTGGTGCATTTGCGCAAACAGCTTTTCACGCCAGGGCATCATGCCGCCGCCAATCGTCGGCACCACCACATCGCGTGACAGGAAATAGCTGGTGGTCATGGTTTCCAGCTCGCAGCCGCGGGTGCGCATCTGCTGCAGTGCTTTCGGCACGTCGGGGTCGTTCTTGAAACCATAGTGAATCACCACCTGCCAGCAGTTGTGGCTCAGCGACTCGATCACCAGGCGTTTGTCCAGGCCGATCCACGGTACTTCGTGGTTGTGCACCGTGACAAACAGGTTCTGGTCGTGCAGCACCTTGTTGTGCTTGAGGTTGTGCAGCAGCGCGTTGGGCACCACACCGGGTTCCGCGGTCAGGAACACCGCGGTGCCTTCGACACGCGCAGGCGGGCTCACAAACACGGCCTCCAGAAAG
>CBFGNA010000132.1:0-6645 GCA_965650045.1 uncultured Polaromonas sp. | reverse complement strand
TTCCCACGGCTTGACCAACCCGGACTACCTGGCGCAGATCCGCGGCCGCAGCAACTATTACCCCGGGCTGGTGCCGGCCGTTCCGGCCAACTTTCACCGCATGATGGACGGGCAGCTGATCCGCATCGGCGGGCGCGACTGGACCTGCATCAGCGGTTACGGCCACGCGCCGGAACACATCGCGCTCTCATGCACCGAAGCTGCGCTCCTGATCAGCGGCGACATGGTGTTGCCACGTATCTCAACCAACATCAGCGTTTATGACGTTGAACCCGAGTCGGACCCGCTGACGCTGTTCCTGCAGTCGATTGACAAGTTCGGCGCGCTGGCCGCAGACACGCTGGTGCTGCCCTCCCACGGCAAGCCCTTCCGCGGGCTGCACACCCGCATCGCGCAATTACATGCGCATCATCGCGACCGGCTGACCGAGGTGATGCAGGCTTGTGCAGCCAGCCCCTGCAGCGGCGCGGACATCCTGCCGGTGATGTTCAAGCGCCCGCTGGACCTGCACCAGACCACGTTTGCCATGGGGGAAGCGGTGGCGCACCTGCATGCCTTGTGGCACGAGGGCAAGTTGCGCCGCCTGCAGGGCAGTGACGGCGTCTACCGCTTTCAGCCGGCCTGATCCGCCGCCGTGGCAGGCGCCGCTGCGGACACCGTGCCCCCGGGCGCCTGAGGCAGCGACAGGAAAAAACTGGCGCCGGCGCCGTCGGTGGTGGTGGCCCACACGGCGCCGCCGTGACGCCCGGCCACGCGCGCGACGATGGCCAGCCCCAGGCCAGCGCCGGGAAAATCTGCCGACGAATGCAGGCGCTGGAAGGCGCTGAACAATTTGTCGGTGTAGGCAGCGTCGAAACCAACCCCGTTGTCTGACACCACCAGCACCGCGCTGCCATCGGCCGGTCCCGGCACCAGTGCGACCTTGATCCACGCCTGCGGTTTGGCGGCGGTGAACTTCCAGGCGTTGTCCAGCAGGTGGCCCACCGCCAGGGTCAGCAGGGCCTTGTCGCCAAACAGCGGCAACGCATCCGGAATCTCCAGCACCAGATCGCGCTGGGGTTCACGCTTGCGCAGCTCGTCGATCAGCCGCCGGCATGCGGGGGCCAGGTCGACCGGCCCGGGGTTGATGGCGACCTCCGGCAAATGCGCCAGGGTCCTCAAGTCATCGATCAGCTTGGCGAGCTGGTTTGTGCTGGCACGGATGCGCGACAGATAGTGCAAGCCCTGCTCATCGAGGGAGGATGCGTGGCGCTCGGCCAGTGTGGCGGCAAAGCCGCTGACCACATGCAAGGGCGCTTTGAGGTCGTCCGACATGGCGCGTGTGAACGTGTCCAGCTCCAGCCGGTCGCGCTGCCAGGCCTCGGTGCATTGCGCAAGGCGCTGCTCCAGCGATTCATTGAGCTGCTGCAGCTCACGATCTGCAAAATGCCGCTCGCTCACGTCCACCACGCTGACCAGCAGGACCGGCCGCTCAAACCATTGCACCCGGCTGCAGGCCAGCTCCACCAGCACCAGCTCACCATTCATGCGGCGCTGCGTGGCCACGCGCAGCTCCTGCCTGAAGTCGCCCAGCGGCAAGGTGGCCAGCCAGCTCGCCGCTTCGCCTTCCGGAAATAGAACCTCTGCGTTGGGCAAAGGCACGCTGTCCCCGGGAAATCTGTAAAAAACGAAAGCGGCCTTGTTGAACGCCAGGACCTGTCGGGAATCAGGCTGCAGCAGCCACATGGGCTGGGTATTTTCTTCAAACAGGCTCTGGTTGCACAGCTCGCTGCCTTGCAGCAGCACCAGGGCCTGACGGGTGTCGCTGACATCGCGCAGGTTGACGATCACGCCGTTATCGTGACGCCTCAGGCTGTACTCTATCCAGCGGTCTTCAAACGCATGGTGAACCACGAAGGCATGGGCGGCACCGTCCTGCAAGGCCTGCTCGGAGGTGCTGCGGTGGTCTTCTGCCACGGGCTCGGGCGCCGCCTCCCAGAACTCTGTGCCGGGCGCCGTCGTGCCGGGCGATTGCATCAAGGCCTGCGCCTGGCTGTTGAGCACAACGATCCGCCAGTTGTCATCCAGCACGATGATGCCCTGGGTGGCCAGCTCCAGTCCGGCCTGCAGCGTGTCGGCATCGGCCGCTGCGGGGGGAACCTGGGTTTCACGCCAGGCAGATCGCACCCAGCCGGACCGCAGGGCCTGCACGCACATGCGCAACACAGCGAGGGGCGAGCGCACGGTGTCCGCTCCTTCAGGCGATGCGCCTCAGCGCATCAGCGCCACTTGCGATTGGCCACCAGCAAGGCAGTGACATAACCATGCAGCCAGTCGAAGTTGATGGGCTTTTCAAGGTAGTGGGAGTTCGGCGGCAGCCCGCCCCGCTCGGCCACCGCTTCCTTGGGCAGCCCGCTGATCACCAGGATCTGCATGGACGCCAGTTGCTGGTTGCGCTTGAGGGCGCGCAGCATTTCCATGCCGTCCACGCCGGGCATGTTCAGGTCCGTGATCAGCAGGTTGGGCCGCATGGTGGCAATGTCCATCAGGGCTTCCAGCGCCGATGGCATGAAGCTGCAGTCCACCGCCATGTCCCATTCGTCGAACTGGGCCTTGTAGAGTTCGCGCGCGTCCTCGTCGTCTTCCACCACCAGCACGCTCAGCCGGCTGCGCGGGTCAGGGTCGGCGGGCGTCAGTTGCGGGCTGTTTTTTTGCAGGTAGGCGTTGATGCCACGCAGCGACAGGCGCCGGTGGCCGCCCAGTGTTTTCCAGGCTTCGATTTCGCCTTTTTCCACCAGGGACTGCACCGTGGCTACCGACAGGCCCAGCAGCTTGGCGGCATAGGTCGTGCCGCAATAATCATCGCTGGAAAAATCCGTGGCGGTGATCGCACCTTCGAAAGTCTGGGGTTCACGTGGCATAAAAAAGCACCCAAAAAAAGAAATAAATTGCAATTTAATAGATTGATTGAATTAAATCAATTCAATTGATTTTTCCATCAATTTAACAATTGCCGTCGAGCCGTGTCCTGACTCAAGCCGTGGGCGGAATTCCTGGCAAGGTGAAAAAGAAAGTGGCGCCTTTGTCGGGCGCGGCATCGGCCCAGACCTTGCCGCGGTGGCGGCCAATCACACGGCTGACCGTGGCCAGGCCCACCCCCGTCCCCGGGAACTCGCTCACCGCATGCAGGCGCTGGAAGGTATTGAACAGCTTGTCGGCATAAGCCATGTCGAAGCCGGCCCCGTTGTCGCGAACAAAAAAGGTGGGCACGCCACTCCCATCCGCGACCTGGCCCACGCTGATCACGGTATGCGGCCGCTGGGAGGTGAATTTCCAGGCATTGCCCAGCAGGTTCTCCATCACCACGCGGACCAGCCGCCCGTCGCCCTGAACCTGCAATCCGTTTTCGATGTGGATCTCGGCCACGCGCGATGGATCGCGGCCGCGCCACTCTTCGGTGATCTCCCGGCACAGGGCGCTGAGGTCCACCGTCTCGTCACGCAGTTGCATGCGTGAGACCTGGGCCAGAGACAGCAGGTCCTCGATCAGCCGACCCATCTGGGCCACGCCGGCCTGGATGCGCGACAGGTAGTGCTGGACCTTGTCGCTGGACTGCGTGTGATCAAGCTGCTTGGCCAGCAGCCGGCTGAAGCCGTCCACGGTGTTCAGCGGTGAGCGCAGGTCATGCGACACCGAATAGGAAAAAGCTTCCAGCTCCTGATTCGACAGGCGCAGCGCCGCCTCGATCGCCTTGATTTCGGTCACGTCCGCATCAATGCCGACCCAGAACATGACCTCGCCGTTGTCGCCCAGCACCGGAGAGGCGCGGTAGGACATGACATGGTAAGTGCCGTCACCGGCCAGCATGCGGCGCATCCCGACGTAAGGCGTGCGGGATGCCCGAGCGGCCTCCCAATTCGCCACCATGCCGGGCAGGTCGTCCGGATGGACAACCGCCAGCCATTTGTGCCCCATCCAGTCGTCGGGCGTGCCGCCCATCAGCTCGTACCACTGGCGGTTGGCATAGGTCACACGCCCCCCCGGCTCGGCATGCCAGATGACCTGCGGGGCCTGCTCGGCGAGGGTACGGAACAGGGCTTCCTGGCGCTCCAGGGCGGCGGTTCGCTCGGCAACTTTTTCTTCCAGCCCGGCGTTGAGCTGGTGCACCTGCTCGAACAGCCTGGCGTTTTCAATGGCGATGGAGGCGAGCTGCGCCAGCTCGACGATCACATACTGGTCCTGCAGGCTGAAGTCACCCTCGTACTTGTCGGTCATCTGCAGCAGGCCGATGTTGTGCCCATTGCGGTCTGTCAGCGGCACCGCCAGCCAGCCCCGCATCGCCGGTTGCGGATCCTCCTCCACCGCGACATCCTGCCAGCCCGGCTGGGCCTCCAGCTCGGCCTGGGTCAGCCGCATCGGGCTGTTCGTGTCGTAAATGGCCTGCGCAATGCCGCAAGCATTGGCCTGCCGCACGAAGTCCCGGCTACTGCCGTAATGGTCCGAAAAGGACACGGCATTGATGGCCGGCGCGGAGGGGCCCTGGCCCGTCAGGCTGACCACCGCCTGGTGTGCCCCCACCACGGCACGCGCCTGATCCACCGTCTCCTGCAGGGTGGCTTCCAGCGTGTGGTGGCTGCTGATGGCCTGCGTCGCATCGGCTGCGCGCTGCAGGGTGAACAGATAGCCCTGCAGTTCGTTTTCGGCCTTGACCTGGGCCGTGACATCCAGCGCCACGACGAAACGCGCTGGCCGCCCTTCGTACTCGATCAGGTGCGATACCGTTTCAACATGAAATTCGCTGCCGTCCTCGCGCCGGTGCAGGCGCCGGTTCACGTCAACGCGGTGGCCATGGTCTATTTCCATCATCAGCCGTTGCGCCTCAGCTTCGGAGCGGATATCAAAAATGGTCATGCCCAGGAAAGCTTCGCGGCTGTAGCCGTAACGCTTGACGCAGGCCTCATTGACCGCCAGAAACCGTTGGCTCTGCGCATCCACCACCCACATCGGCGCCGGGGCCGAGTCAAAAAGCGCGGCGTAGCGCTGCTCGCTGTTGACCAGCGCCTGCTCGGCAAGCTTGCGCCGGGTGATGTCGCGCTCAATCGAGACGAAATGCGTGAACTGGCCGGAGGCGTCGGCAATGGGGACCATGTCCAGGTCCAGCCAGATTTCTTCGCCGCCTTTTTTGTAGTTGATCAGCTCGGCGCGCACCGGCTTCATTTGCTGCAGTGCCGCACCGATCCGGTCCAGCTCGGCACGCTGCGTGTTGGGGCCTTGCAGAAAACGCGGCGACCGGCCCAGTGCTTCCTCGCGGCTGTAGCCGGTGCGGCGCTCAAACGCATCGTTGACGAACACGATGCGGGGCCCGGGTTCTTCCAGCGGGCTGGTCTCGGTGATGATCACGATGTCGTTGAGACGGGCAATGCTGGTGCCCAGCAGGCGCAGTTGCTCCTGCGAATCATGCTGGGCCGTGATGTCCTGAAGCGCACCCACCAGCCGCATGACGCGGCCCTCCTGCATCAGCGCGCGCCCCTGCGTGCGCACCCAGATGCGCCGTCCCTGCATGGTCACCAGCGGAAGCTCCAGATCCCAGGCAGTGCCCTGTTCGGCGGCGGCCCGGGCCGCAGCGCGCAGCGCCGGCTGGGCCTCGGGCGCATAACAGCCCATGGCCTGCTGCACGGTGAAGGGCGTGCCCGGCGCCACCTCGTAAATCCGGTAGACCTGCTCTGACCAGACCGGCTTCAGGCCGTCGAGCACCACCTCCCATCCACCGATTTTTGCCATCTCGCCGGTCCGCTTGAGCATGGCGGTGGTGCGCGTGGCGACCTCCTGCGCCAGTTTCCGCGCGGTGACGTCCTGCACCACACCCGCGCGCAGGATGCCGCTGCCCTGCACGTCTGCATGCGGCTCGCCAATCTGGTGGATCCAGCGTGTCTGCCCGGCTGGCGTGATGATGCGGTACTCGACGTCCAGCGGCAGCTGGTCACGCATGGCCACCTCACGCAGGCGGACATATTCGCCACGATCCTCCGGGTGCATCAGGCCCAGCACGGTGTCGGGTTCGCCGTCAAACGCATCGCGCGCAAGGCCGTACAGCTCATACACCTCGTCGGACCACCAGAGTTTGCCGGTGGTGAGGTCGAACTCCCAGTTGCCGATGCGCCCGAGCCGCTGGGCATTGATCAGTTTGCGCTGGACCTCGCGCAATTGCGAATAACTGCGGGCCTGCTCCATCTGCAGCCGCTCCATGTGCGTGATGTCGCTGAACACCATCAGCGCCCCGACAACACCGTCCGGCCCGCGCATCGGCCGGTAGCTGCAACTGATCAGGCGCCCGCTGGTTTCATGCGCGTTTCGCACCAGGATGTGCAAGGGCCCGCCGCTTTCGCCCTGCAGGGCCAGGTACAGGGGCAACTGGTCGAAGGCATAGAGGGCCTGGGTGTCCGGCACAAACAGGCCCTGGCGTTCGGGCCAGCGCGGGGACAGGACCATGGACATGTCGTCGATGGCAAACAGCCGGGATGCGGTTTCATTGATCAGCAAAACCCGGCCTGCGGTATCGATCGCCATCAGGCCTTCCTGCATGCTGTTGACGGTCAACTCCAGCGTCGCGTAGGCCTGGCGGCTGCGCGCCAGGGTGGCGATCTCCACCAGCGCGGCATCGTCCAG
>CBFGNA010000131.1:0-6712 GCA_965650045.1 uncultured Polaromonas sp. | reverse complement strand
CGGTAGCCCAGGCCAACGGCACCGGCAGCATCACCATCAGCTTCCAGCCCGGCACCAATGCCGATCTGGCCCAGGTGGATGTGCAGAACCGTTTGTCCCGTGCTTCGCCGCGCCTGCCGCAGGCGGTGACCCAGCAGGGTGTGCGTGTGGACAAGTCGCGCTCGAACTTCCTGCTGTTCACGATGCTGTCGTCGAGCAATCCGGCCATCGACCCGATTGCGCTGGGCGACTATGCCTCCCGCACCGTGGTGCCCGAGTTGCAGCGCCTCCCCGGCATTGGCCAGGCCCAGCTGTTCGGCTCCGAGCGTGCCATGCGCATCTGGATCGAGCCCGCCAAACTGTCGGGCTTCAACCTCTCCCCGGCCGACGTGACCAACGCCATTCGCGCGCAGAACGCCCAGGTCGCGTCCGGCACCATTGGGGATCTGCCCAATGTGGATGGTCAGGGCATTGCCGCGACGGTGGTGGTTGACGGTCAGCTGGCCAGTGTCGAGCAGTTCGGCAACATCGTGCTGCGTGCCAACACCGACGGCTCCACGGTGCGGCTCAAGGACGTCGCGCGCATCGAACTCGGCGGCCAGGCTTACGCCACGTCGGCGCGCCTCAACGGAAAACCAGCCGTCGGCATTGGCGTGCAGCTTTCGCCGAGCGGCAACGCCCTGGCCTCGGCCAAGGCCGTGCGCCAGAAGATGACCGAGCTGGAGCGTTATTTCCCGCAGGGCGTGAGCTGGACCATTCCCTACGACAGCTCGCGCTTCGTGCAGATTTCCATTCGCCAGGTGGCCGAGACGCTGCTGGAGGCGGTGGCGCTGGTGTTCCTCGTCATGTTCCTGTTCCTGCAGAACTGGCGCTACACCGTGATACCGACCATCGTGGTGCCGATAGCCTTGCTGGGAACATTCGGCACGCTGCTCGCGCTCGGTTTTTCGATCAACGTGTTGACCATGTTCGGCATGGTGCTGGTGATCGGTATTGTGGTTGACGATGCGATCGTGGTGGTCGAGAACGTCGAACGCATCATGAGCGAAGAGGGACTCCCGCCGCTGGAAGCCACGCGCAAGGCCATGAAGCAGATTTCAGGCGCCATCATCGGCGTGACGGTGGTGCTGATTTCCGTGTTTGTGCCGCTCGCCTTTTTTGCCGGTTCGACCGGCAACATCTACCGCCAGTTCTCGGCGGTGATGGTGTCGTCGATCAGTTTTTCGGCCTTCATGGCGCTGTCGCTCACACCGGCCCTGTGCGCCACCTTGCTCAAGCCGGTCGAGGCCGGCCATCATCATGAAAAGCGCGGCTTTTTCGGCTGGTTCAATCGCGGGTTTTCGCGCACTGCCAAAGGGTATGAAGGCTTCGTGGCGCGTTTGCTCCGCCGCGCGGCGCGGTACCTGGTGATCTATGTGGCGATCATTGCCGCGGTGGCCGTCGTTTACCTGCGCCTGCCCACTTCGTTCCTGCCGGGTGAGGACCAGGGCAACATTCTGGTGAACGTGCAACTTCCGCCGGGTGCCACGCAGGAACGGACGCTGGCCGTCATGGAGCAGGTAGAGGGCTACATCCTCAAGCAGCCGGAAGTCCAGAGCATGGTGGGCGTTCTGGGCTTCAGCTTCTCGGGGCAAGGACAGAACGCTGCGCTGGCCTTTGTCACGCTCAAGGACTGGTCCGAACGGCACAGCGCCGGCCAGTCGGCCGAGGCGCTGGCGGGCCGCGCCTTTGGCGCCCTGTCGGGCATCCGCGATGCCTTTATCTTCCCGTTGAGTCCGCCGCCGATTCCTGAACTCGGATCGGCCAGCGGCTTTACCTTCCGCCTGCAGGACCGCGGCGGTGCCGGTCACGATGCGCTGCTGTCCGCGCGCAACCAGTTGCTGGGCATGGCGAGCAAAAGCCCGGTACTGACGCAAGTCCGTCCGGACGGCCTGGAGGATGGCCCGCAGCTGCAGATCGACATCGACCGTGACAAGGCCAATGCACTCGGCGTTTCGTTTGATGCAATCAACAACGCGCTGTCCACCGCGCTGGGCTCCAGCTATGTGAACGACTTCCCGAACCAGGGGCGCCTGCAGCGCGTGGTGGTGCAGGCCGATGCGCCGGCCCGCATGCAGCCCGACGACCTGTTGCGACTCAATGCCAGCAACGCGCAGGGCCGGCCGGTGCCGCTGTCGGCATTTGCTTCCACGCGCTGGGTCACTGGCGCGCAGCAGACCATTCGCTACAACGGTTATCCGGCCATGCGCATTTCCGGCTCGGCCGCCCCGGGCTACAGCTCGGGCGCGGCGATGACCGAGATGGAAAACCTGGCGGCCAAACTGCCGGCGGGTTTTGGCTTTGAGTGGACCGGCCAGTCGCGTGAGGAAAAACTGGCGGGCTCGCAGGCGCTGATTCTTTACGGCTTCGCGATCCTGGCGGTGTTCCTCTGCCTGGCGGCGCTGTACGAAAGCTGGAGCATTCCGCTGGCGGTGATTCTGGTCGTGCCACTGGGCGTGCTGGGCGTGCTGCTGGCCACCCTGCTGCGCGCCTATTCCAACGACGTTTACTTCCAGGTGGGGCTGATCACCATCATTGGCCTGTCGGCGAAAAACGCGATCCTGATCATCGAGTTTGCCAAGGACCTCGAAGCCCAGGGAAAAAGCGCCATCGAATCGGCACTGGCGGCAGCCCACATGCGGTTCCGGCCGATTGTGATGACTTCGCTGGCCTTCATGATGGGTGTGTTGCCGCTGGCCATTGCCACCGGCGCCGGCTCAGCCAGCCAGCGCGCCATCGGCACCGGGGTGATTGGCGGCATGCTCACAGGCACCACCCTGGCGGTGATTTTTGTGCCGATATTTTTTGTGGTGGTGCGCGGCCTGTTCAAGAGCAGCGAGCGCCAAAAGAGGATGTATGCCGAACACGCCCATGCGGCCGGCATCGACGGAGAAGAAAGCCATGAAGACAAACCCCATGCGTAAGACAGCGCTGGCCCCTCTGCTGTCGCTGGGCACCATGGCCCTGCTGGCCGGCTGCTCGATGGCGCCGACCTATGAACGGCCCGCAGCGCCGATTTCGGCCGACTGGCCGGGCCTGCGCCTGTCGAAGTCCCTGGCGACTGCGCCCTCGGCCACATCGGCGGCGGTGCAGACGGTGTCCGCCGCGGACATTGAATGGCAGAGTTTTTTCAGTGATGCGCGGTTGCGGCTGCTGATTGATGCGGCACTGCGCAACAACCGCGATCTGCGGGTCGCCGTGCTCAACATTGAACAGGCGCGGGCCCAGTTCCAGATTCGCCGCGCCGACCAGTTTCCGACGGTCGGCGCTTCGGCAACCGGCACGCGCCAGCCCAGCGCCACCGGTAACGGGAGCATTTCCAGTGTTTACACCGCCGGCCTGGCGCTGACCTCTTACGAAATCGATTTTTTCGGCCGTGTCGCCAGTCTCAAGGATGCCGCGCTGGCGCAGTACCTGGCGACGGAGGAAGGACGCAAGACGACGCAGATCAGCCTGATTGCGACGGTGGCCAACACCTGGCTGAGCCTGCTCGCTGACGAGGAGCTTCTGGGCATCACCGAGCAAACCCTGGCCACGCGCGAAGAGTCTTTCAAGCTCAGCCGTTTGCGTTTTGACAACGGTGTGACCTCCGAGCTTGATCTGCGACAGGCCGAGTCGCTGGCAGAAGCCGCACGCATCAGCCTGGCGCAGCTGCAGCGCCAGCGCGCGCTCGACGAGAACCTGTTGACCTTGCTGCTGGGCCAGCCGCTCACCGGCGAACTGGCCGCTGCGCTTCCGCGTGATCAGGCCCTGGCCGATGCGCCCCTGATGGTGGACGTGCCTGCGGGCCTGCCGTCCGACCTGCTGACCAAACGCCCCGATATCCGCCAGGCCGAGCAGCAATTGCTGGCAGCCAATGCGAACATCGGTGCGGCGCGCGCGGCGTTTTTTCCGCGTATCTCGCTGACGGCATCGGCCGGCAGCGTCAGCACGCGCCTGTCGGGGCTGTTTGAAAGCGGCACCTACGGCTGGACACTGGCGCCGCAGTTGTTCCTGCCGCTGTTTGACGCCGGACGCAACAAGGCCGGGCTGGACTCGGCCAACGTCAACCGCGACATTGCCGTGGCGCAATACGAAAAAGCCATCCAGACGGCTTTCCGGGAAGTCGCTGATGCGCTGGCCGGCAGGGCCACACTGGGTGAGCAATTGCGTGCCCAGCAAGCGCAGGCGGAGGCGGAGGCTGTGCGTTTCAAGTTGTCCGACCTGCGTTACCAGAACGGTATCGCCAGCCAGCTGGATCTGCTGGATGCGCAGCGCTCGCTGTTCGCAGCGCGTCAGGCGGTGGTGCAGACCCGGCTTTTGCAATTGCAGAATCAGGTCACGCTCTACAAGACCCTGGGCGGAGGCTGGAAGGAAGCTGCGGCGACGCCCTAGGCGACGTCCACCCCGGCGTTAAGCTGGTCGGCGAAGTGGTGGTTGACGTCGCGGTGGCCTGCCTCATCGTCGCGCACCGCGATGACCACATCGCGCAAACGCGCATCGGGCGCCAGCTTCCAGTAGTCGATGGCGATTTGTGGGGCGGCCACATTGTCATAAACGCCGCTGTCGATGCCGGCCAGGTATTCGGTGTAGCTGTAGACGGCTTCTTCCTCGAAATAGCCGACCAGCCGGTGCGCCGTGCGCGGTGACACCAGGTAAAGCACAAAAAACAGGTTGTAGAACACGCCTTGCGCCAGCAGAACCATCCAGCGCTCCAGCACGCCCGGTTGTGCAATGTGCACAAAAGTCATCAGGTGCATGCGTTCGTTTTCAGCCTCGTCGAGCAACTGGCGGATCCAGCCCTCGTCGTCCTTCATGCTGCGCAGCGACTTGAGGTGGATCAGTGCGCCGCCGACCATGCCGGGTACGGCGGCGATGGTCTCCAGCACCACGGCGCGATTGCCGTAACGCCCGGCAAAAAAGGTATCGGCCAGAAACCGCAGGAAACGCGTGGTACGCCACGCAAAACGGTCTGAAAGATTCCGCTGGGGGTGGTGGGGCGTTGGTGTTGATGTTGACGTGGGTGCGGCGGTCATGGGTGGCTCCTCAGAAGTTCCAGTGTGCGCCCGTTCGGCGCTGACGGGCACGATAACCCCACGGTTGGCCCGCCGCGGCATCTGACGGCCCGGAAGCGAAAGACTTTTGGGCCGCCAGCCCTGACCTGGCGGGCGCAGGTTGTTATGACAGGGAGAGCAGGCTGACGCGGCTGGCGGGGGCTATCCAGCGCCTGGCTGCAGCCTCCAGCGCTGCGGGGTGACCGGTGCTGAAGAGTTGAATCCTGCCCGGCAAGGTGTTTGCACCGCTGTTGCCGTTGCTGTTGCATGCCCCCGGCAGCATCCGCCGCGTCTGGCGTGCCACGGCTTCACCGGTGGCGACAAACTGCACCTGCGGCCCGACGAGGTGGCGCAAGGCATCGGCGGCAAAGGGGTAGTGGGTGCAGCCCAGCACCAGCGTGTCAATGTCTCCCGTTTTTAAGCCAAATTGGCCCATAGCCCCCGTGTGGCGGGCGCAAGCAGCTATCAATTCAGGAGCATTCGCAGGTTGCAACGTGGCCCGTTCGATGGCTTCGGCCAGGCCATCGCAGGCTTGCAGCACAAACTCGGCCTGGTTGGGCAGGCTGCCCATCAATTGCCGGAAGCGGGCGCTGGCGAGGGTTGCGCGCGTGGCCATCACGCCGATACGCCCGGTACGGCTGAGCGCCACCGCAGGCTTGAGTGCCGGCTCCACGCCGATGATCGGCAACTGCGGATGGCTGACACGCAGCAGATCGATGGCTGCGGCCGTGGCGGTGTTGCAGGCGATCACCAGTGCCTGCACGCCCTGGCCCACCAGATGTGCGGTGAGGGCGTGCGCTCTCGCGATCACGTGGGCTTCATCCCGCTCGCCATAAGGCGCATGGCCGCTGTCGGCGATGTAGATGAAGTCCTGCTGCGGCAACTCGGCGCGCAGCGCCTGCAGCACGCTCAGGCCGCCCAGGCCGCTGTCGATGACGCCAACGGCCTCTGTGCGCACAGTTCAGGCTGCGGCGACAGCGATGCCCTTGAACTCGCCGGTGGCGATTTTCTTCTGCCACTCGGCCGGGCCGGTGATGTGGGCGCTGGTGCCGCCGGCGTCCACCGCCACCGTCACCGGCATGTCCACCACGTCGAATTCGTAGATCGCTTCCATGCCCATGTCTTCAAAACCAACCACCTTGGCATGTTTGATGGCTTTGGAGACCAGGTAGGCCGCGCCGCCGACAGCCATCAGGTAAGCGCTCTGGTGCTTCTTGATGGCCTCGATGGCGACCGGGCCGCGTTCGGCTTTGCCGATCATCGCGATCAGGCCGGTCTCGGCCAGCATCATCTCGGTGAACCCGTCCATGCGGGTCGAGGTGGTCGGGCCGGCCGGGCCGACCGCTTCGCCGGCCACCGGGTCCACCGGGCCCACGTAATAGATCACGCGGTTGGCAAAGTCCACCGGCAGTTTTTCGCCCTTGGCCAGCATGCCCTGGATGCGCTTGTGCGCGGCGTCGCGGCCGGTCAACATCTTGCCGCTGAGCAGCAGGGTGTCGCCGGGTTTCCAGCTCGCGACCTCCGCCTTGGTCAGCGTGTTGAGGTCAACCTTTTTGCTTTTCTGATAATCGGGCGCCCACTCGACGTTGGGCCAGAGGTCCAGCGAAGGCGGGTCGAGGTAAACCGGGCCGCTGCCGTCCATCACGAAGTGCGCGTGGCGG
>CBFGNA010000130.1:0-6727 GCA_965650045.1 uncultured Polaromonas sp. | reverse complement strand
TCTCTGCGAGTTCATCACCACGGCGCGCCAGCTCGATGACAGCACCGAAAAGGGCAGCTACCGCGTGGCGCTGGGTAGCAGCGATTTTTCGGTGCTGGCCGATTGCGAGATCCTGCTGTCACCCCTTGCGGATGTGATCGATATGGACGCACTCTGCGCCCACGCCGCCTGGGCGGCCGGGCTGTTCGGACCGCACGCCTGGCTGGCCGTCGAGTTGCTGCAGGGCCTGGACGACGCCCTGCGCCTGGCACAACTGCGCGAGGTTGCGCGCCGCACCGGCATCGCGCTGGTGGCCGCCGGCCATGTGCTCATGCATGTGCGCTCGCGCAAGCCGCTGCATGATGTGCTGACCGCGATCCGGCTGGGCTGCACCGTGCACGCGTGCGGTTTTGAACTGCAGGCCAACGCCGAGGCGCACCTGCGCCAGCGCATGCGGCTGGCCGGGATCTACCCGCGCGAGCTGCTGCGGGCCACGCTGGTGGTGGCCGGCCGCTGTCGCTTCAATCTCGATGAAATCCGCAGCCTGTACCGTTATCCGCAGGACGACATCGTGCCGCGCACCGAAACCCCGGCCCATTGCCTGCGGCGGCTGGCCTGGCAGGGCGCGCACAAGCGTTACCCAGGCGGCATTCCGCGGCGGATCCGGCGGCAGGTTGGCAAGGAGCTGGCGCTGATTGCCGAGCTCGGCTACGAGATGTACTTCATCACCGTGCATGACATCGTGCGTTTTGCGCGCAGTCAGGCGATTCTTTGCCAGGGGCGCGGCTCGGCTGCCAATTCAGCCGTCTGTTATTGCCTGGAAGTCACGGCGATTGATCCGTCCGAAAGCAATCTGCTGTTCGAGCGTTTCATCAGCCGCGAGCGCAGCGAACCACCCGACATCGATGTGGATTTTGAGCACGACCGGCGCGAAGAGGTGATCCAGTACATCTACGGCAGATACGGCCATGACCGCGCAGCGATTGCCGCCACCGTCATCTGCTACCGCTCGCGCAGTGCCGTGCGCGACGTGGGCAAGGCGCTGGGCATCGCGCCCGACACGGTGGAGCTGTACGCCAAAGAACACTTCTGGTTTGACGGCAGCCGGGTGCTGGAAGAAAAAATCCGGGCGGCCGAGGCGCAGGACCCCATCGGGCCGGTGCTGCAGTGGCTGACGCTGGCGCGCCTGCTGATGGCGGTCTACCCCACACCCGAAGACGAAATTGCCGAGGCCGATGACCGCAAAAAACGCGAGAAGGCGCGCCCGGCCTTCCCGCGCCACCTGAGCCAGCACGTCGGCGGTTTTGTGCTGACCCAGGGCAAACTCACGCGGCTGGTGCCGGTGCAGCCGGCGTCCATGGCCGACCGGCGCATCATCCAGTGGGAAAAAGACGATCTGGAAGCCATGGGCCTGATGAAGGTGGATGTGCTGGCGCTGGGCATGTTGTCGGCGATCCGGCGCTGCCTGGAGATGGTGAACCGCACACGCGGCAGCGCCCTTGAAATGCACACGCTCCCACTGGAAGACAAGCCAACCTACGACATGATCTGCGCGGCGGACACGGTCGGCGTGTTCCAGATCGAGAGCCGCGCCCAGATGTCCATGCTGCCGCGCCTGCAGCCGCGCACCTATTACGACCTGGTGGTGGAGGTCGCCATCGTGCGGCCCGGCCCGATCCAGGGCGGCATGGTCCACCCCTACCTCAAAGCCCGCGAGACCGAACGCGGCGGCGGCCGGGTTGTGCCGGAGTACCCGGCGCTCAACCCGGCGCTGGCGCGCACCCTGGGCATCCCGATTTTCCAGGAGCAGGTGATGCAGGTGGCCATGATTGCAGCCGATTTCACGCCGGGCGAAGCCGATGAATTGCGCCGCGCCATGGCGGCCTGGAAACGCAAGGGTGGGGTGGAAAAATTCCATGGCCGGCTGGTCAGGGCCATGGTGAAAAACGGCTACACGCCCGAATTTGCCGAGCGCATCTTCAGCCAGATTCTCGGCTTTGGTGATTACGGTTTTCCCGAAAGCCATGCCGCCAGTTTTGCCAAGCTGGTGTATGTGAGCTGCTGGCTCAAGCGCCACGAGCCGGCCTGTTTTCTGGCGGCGTTGCTCAATTCCCAGCCCATGGGTTTTTACGCGCCTTCACAACTGGTGCAGGACGCGCGCCGCCATGATGTCGAGGTGCGGGCGGTGGATGTGATGCACAGCCAGTGGGATTGCACGCTGGAGATCGATGCCGGTGCCGGTGCACACACCGTTCGCCCTGAGCTTGTCGAAGGGGTCTTCGATATACCGCAGGGAAGGCTTCGACAGGCTCAGCCCGAACAGGGAAAGGTGACCGAACAGAATAAAAACCAGCCCGCCGTCCGCCTCGGCCTGCGCCTGGTCGCCGGTCTGCCCCAGGCAGCGGCCGAACGCATCGCGCAGGCCCGCGCCCAATCGCCGTTCAGCTCCACCGAAGACCTGGTGTCACGTGCCCGGCTCGGCACGCTGGAGATCAGTGCGCTGGCTGCTGCCGATGCCTTGCTGCCGCTGGCCGGCCACCGGCGCCAGCAGGTCTGGGAAGCGGCCGCCATCAAAGCTGCACCGGCGCTGCTCAGGTCGGTGCCCACGCATGAGGCGCCCCTGTTGCTGGCCGACACGCCCGAGGGGGAAAACATATTGTTCGACTACAAGGCCACCGGCCTGACCCTGCGCCGCCACCCGCTGGCGCTGCTGCGGCAGCGGCTGGCGCGGCGCGGCCTGCTCAGCGCCAGCGAACTCAACGCCTTGCCCAACGGTGAGCAGGTGGCGGGCTGCGGCATTGTCACCGTGCGCCAGCAGCCGCAAACCGCCAACGGCACCATCTTCGTGACGCTGGAAGACGAGACCGGCCCGGTCAACGTGATCGTCTGGAAGTCGCTGCGCGAAACCCAGCGTGCCGAACTGCTGCACGCACGGCTGCTGGCGGTGTTTGGGGTGTGGCAGCGCAGCGAGGAAAGCGGCACCGCCCCGGGTTACGGCGCGGTGCGCAACCTGGTGGCGCAGCGGCTGGAAGACCTGACGCCGCTGCTGGGACGGCTGGGGACGGCCAGCCGGGATTTTCATTGACCGGCGCCTCTGGCGTGGGTGCCAGCTGTACTTATGAAAGAAATCGGCCTCCAGCCCTTGTCTGGCAAGGGTGAGCCGCTATCAAAACAGGAGCGTCAAGGTAACTTCTGCGTGGCGGCCAGAAATTTCGCGCGGTCGGCGGCGTGGTCAATTTCGCCGGCCAGCGCCTCGCGCAAGGCCGCCAGCGAGGTGTGTCTGGCCACCTGTTTGTTGACCAGCATTTTCGACAGCGGACCGATCACCTGGCTCAATGCGCGCTCCAGGTGGTTCAATTGCGCTGCGGTGAACCACGGCGAACTCACCGGCATGGACCGCCCGCTGATGCTGCCGCTGATGGTTCCGCTGTGTGGCCGGCTGAGCGGCTGGCTCACCTCCGGCCGCGACCGGCTCGGGCCGCCGGGGCGGCTGTGGCCAGATGGCGAGGCGGACACCGGCTGGGTTTTCTGGCTCTTGGGGTGAATGAACAGTTCGCGTGCCCTGGGATCAGGAATGGACACCGCCAGCAACTCACGCAGGCCCTGGGCACCAACGCAGCGCGGCAGCGCCTTTTTCACCAGCACCCGGGCCAGCGGGCCGATGCTGCGCGCCAGTTCGGACTCGATGTCGGCCAGCGCTTCGGGCGTGAGCGATGACAGCGTGGCAAACGAGGCGGTGTTGGCGAATTCGCTGTGGTGGGCTGGCGCCTGCACCGGCCGGGCCTGCGGCTCCACCACGGCATAGATGTCATGCGAGCGCAGGTGCTTGTCCAGGTGCGGACCCAGCGGATTGAACAGGCCGTTGGCGTTGTCGGTGATGCGCGAGATCACGTCGTAATAGGCCCGCGAGACGACGATCTGGTTGGGCTGGGCAAAGTCCATGATGCGCTGCGCCACGTTGATACCGTCGCCGACCACGTTGACGCGCTGGTTCACGTCAGACACGATGCGGATCGGCCCGAGGTGCACGCCAATGCGCACCGACAGCATCTGCCCGTACTTTTGCGCCAGCAGGCCGCGCAGCAGGAGTGCCGACTGCAGCGCTTCCTCGGGATCGCCGAGAAAGCAGGTGGCCGCGCCGTCGCCGGTGTCAATCACGATGCGGGAGGCCGGGGGCACGCCCTTGAGCGCCTTGCCGATGAGTTCGTTGAACCGTTGCTTGACGGCCACTTGCTGGTCCATGGCGTGGCGCGAATACCCCACCAGGTCCAGGAACATCACGGTGCCCAGCACATTCTTGCGCACCGGGTCGGCGCTGCTTGCCGAAAGCATGGGCCGGCTGTCCGGCGGCGGCCGGCTGGCCAGGGCCGTCGGGCCGCTGGCATCGTGTTCGGCCGCGACCAGAGCGGCGCGCAAATCGGCCACGCTTTGTGGACGGCTTTTTTCGTCAGGCTGCAGGGCCCAGTCGATGGCCCGCAGCATCCCGCTGCCGAAGACGGTGGCATCACCGGTGGCCTGCGCGGCAGGCAGGCTGTCGTGGTGCACGCGTGCGGCCGATTCGACCGGCTTGTCGCCGGTGACCATCCAGTACATCACCGCACCCAGCGAATAGATGTCGCTCCACGGGCCCTGGTTGCCCTTGCTGTGGTACTGCTCGAAAGGTGCAAAGCCCGGACTCACGATGTTGGTCAATTCGCGCCCGCCGGTAGTGCGGCGGGCCGCGCCGAAATCGAGCAGCACCGGCGAACCGTCGGCGCGGATGTAGATGTTGTCCGGCTTGATGTCGCGGTGCAGAAAATCGAGCTTGTGCACCGCCTCCAGTCCGTCGAGCAGCGGATAAATCACCTTCAGCAGGCCATGCAGGTCCAGTGCCGGCTGGCGCGCCAGCCAGCGTTTGAGCGGGTCGCCCGACTCGTATTCCATGACGATGTAGGCCGTGCCGTTGTCGCGGAAGTAACGCAGCACACGCGCAATGTTGGGATGGCGAAACGCGGCCAGCGCGCGGGCCTCGTCAAGAAAACGCTCCAGCCCCCAATTGAACTGCTGTTCGCTGTCGGGCGCGCGCACACGCACGGTCTGGTCGGCAGCCCGGACAGTCAGCTCACCAGGAAAGTACTCCTTGATCGCCACCGGCAGTTCCAGGTTGATGTCGCGCGCCAGGTAGGTGATGCCAAAGCCGCCGCCGCCCAGGGTTTTTTCGATGCGGTATTCGAACACCTTGTGCCCGGCCGGCAGGGCGGCCTCGTCCACGCCGGCCGCGGGAAGCGCCCCGCCAGCGGCTGCCGGGCCGGGGGTCATGCGGCCCCCATGTTCAGTTTCCGCCCCGCTCTATCATCTGCATGGCCTTTTCCAGACTGCGGCGCATGCGGTTGAAGGAACTGCCCAGCACCGATACTTCATCGCGGCCGGCATCGGGGAATTCAGGCACGTCGAAATCGCCGGTGCTGACCTTGTCGGCGGCCTGCGACATGCGCCGGATCGGCCGCACGATCAACCAGCTCAGCATCAGGTTGAGGGCGATGAACACCGCGCCGAACACCCCGGCCAGCGACACCATGAAGGTCTTGAAGGTGCGGTCCGCGTTGAGCACGGGGATGTCCATGGGCACCGTCACCACCTGCGCGCCGATGATTTCGTTGTGTTTCCAGCCGAAGCCGTTGGCGTCGCCGTAGATCCTGATCATGCTGGCCGGCGCGGCGGCGGGCACGCTGTGGCATTGCAGGCAGGCGGCATTGCTGATCTGGATCGGCTTGGCGATGTAGAGGACGCGGCCGGTGCCGCCATTGCGCTCGGACACCAGCTCTTTCGACTCGGCGTTGTGCCGGAATTGCTGGACGATGTCGGCCTCCCAGTCGGTGGCGCGGTCACGCGGATTGGTCGGGTTGAGCGTGGCTTCCTTGTAGCCGTAGTCGCGGTATTTTTTCTGGATGTGGTTCAAGGTTTCGGTGGCGGCATAGGCCGGCACGGTTTGCGGCAAAAACACCTCTTCAAGCTGCTTGTCCAGGTGCGGCTTGACCTGGTCCACGGTGTAGGCGCGCACCGCCAGCGCGGTGTCCATCATCAGGCGCGCGTTGCGCAGCACCTCTTCACGCGCGTTGTCCTGAAGCAGTTGGCGCGACACCCAGCCTGCTGCGGTGAAGCCGGCCAGAAACACGATGATCAGCACCAGATTGAATTTGAGCCGCAATCCCATCTCATCCCCCTCAACATCCTCACAACGTCTTGTTACTATTTTAGGGTTACACCCCTGCCGCTCGTCCTCCTGCCACATCCAGCTGTCAGTTGTCTGTCCGCAGGCGCATGGCAGAAAGGGTGGAAGGGGGCCGATGGCCCTGCAGTGATAATCCTGTCATGTCCTCCTCCCCCAAAGTCCTGTTCGGTTTCCATGCCGTCGGCGTGCGCATCAAGACGGCGCCCCAATCTGTTTTCGAGGTGTTTTTCGACGCTTCACGGCGCGACGCACGCATGCGCCAGTTCATGGACCGGGCGCGGGAGGCCGGCATCCGCCTGATCGAGTCCGACGGTTTGCGCCTGGCCAAGATGTGCGGCAGCCATGGCCACCAGGGCGTGGTGGCCCGTGGGGATGCGCTGGCGCAGGTGAAGTCGCTCGACGAGTTGCTGGAACAGCTCGAAGCGGCAGGCGGCGAGCCGCCGCTGCTGCTGGTGCTGGACGGCGTGACCGATCCGCACAACCTGGGCGCCTGCCTGCGCGTGGCCGACGGCGCCGGCGCCCATGCGGTGATCGCAC